>JAFLJT010000244.1 GCA_022712855.1 Pseudodesulfovibrio sp.
TCGCCGGATTCTACAGCCACGTCGATGCCGGACCCCATGGCGATGCCGATATCCGCCTTGGCGAGGGCGGGCGCGTCGTTGATGCCGTCGCCGATCATGGCGACTTTCTTTCCCTGAGCTTGGAGTGCGGAAATTTCTTCAGCCTTTCGGTCAGGCATGACGCCCGCGATGACTATTTCGATACCCGCCAGATCGGCCACTACTTGGGCGGTGGCTGGATTATCTCCGGTGAGCATTATCGGGGTCAGACCCGCGTCCTTGAGCTTGGCGATGACCTCGGGTGTCTCGGTGCGCATCTCGTCCGCGATGGAGAAGAGCGCAGTGAGACGGTTCTCGCTGGCGAAATAGACCACGGTTGCGCCCTGACTTTCGTAGTGCGGCACTGCTTGTGCGGCCATGGTGTCCTCGCCGAAATCAAAGCCGTGTTCTTCCATGAATGGCCAGTTGCCGATGATGACTTCACGGTCGCCGATGGTCGCCTTGATGCCCTTGCCGGGGATCGCCTCGAAGCTGTCGGGCTGGGGTATATCCAGATCGAGCTTGGCTGCATGGCGAGTCATGGCCTGAGCCAGCGGATGTTCAGACTGGGCTTCGGCAGCGGCGGCCAGAGACACGGCCTCGGTTTGGGCCATGGAGCCACGCAACATGGTGATGGCAGTCACTTCCGGGCGGCCATGGGTGAGGGTGCCGGTCTTGTCGAAAACGACGGTGTCGAGGCTGCCCGCTTCCTGCAAGGCGCGGCCCGACTTGATAAGCACGCCGAGTTGCGCACCGCGTCCGGTACCAACCATGATCGAAACAGGTGTGGCAAGTCCCATGGCGCAGGGACAGGCGATGACCATGACGGCCACAAAAATACGCAGGCTGAACGGGAACCCCGCCCCGCCTATGAAGTACCACGCCAGTCCGGAAACGAGCGCAATGACCATGACGGTGGGCACAAAATAATAGCTGATAGTGTCCGCGAGATTGGCGATGGGTGCCTTGGACCCTTGGGCCTCCTGCACCAGCCGGATAATCCGCGCCAGCATGGTGTCCTGCCCCACACGTTCGGCGGTGATGGTCAGCGCACCGTGGGTGTTGAGCGTACCGCCCGCCACCGGATCGCCGATTGTTTTGCCCACGGGCATAGGTTCGCCAGTGAGCATGGATTCATCCACGCTGGACCGTCCGTCCGTGACTTTGCCGTCCACAGGAATACGTTCACCCGGCTTGATGAGCAGGATATCACCCGGCTCCACTTCATCAATGGAGATGGTGACCTGCTCGCCGTTCTTGAGCAGGGTGGCGGTGTCCGGGGCCAGCTTCATGAGCGCACGGATGGCGTCGGATGTCTTGATTTTGCTGGCAGCTTCAAAATATTTACCCAGCGAGATCATGGCGATCAGCACGGCAGCGGATTCGTAATAGAGATCCATGGCGAGCATGGCCACGTCACCGAAACCGGCCGCGATAGCTATCGTGTTCCAGAGGGAATAGAGAAACGCCGCGCCCGTGCCCATGGCGACCAGCGAATCCATATTCGGCCCGCCGCGCAGCAGCGCCGGAAAGCCTTGTATATAGAAATAGCGGCCCGACCAGACGACGGGCAGGGTCAGGACAAGCTGTGCCAGCGCAAAATTGAGCGGCGCGTGCATGGGATCGAGCCAGCTCGGCAGCGGCATGCCCCACATGTGGCCCATGGAGAGGATGAGCAGCGGCAACGCGAACAGGAAGGCGGGGATGAGTTCACGCTTCTGGACGGCGAGTTTTTCCTCGGCCTCCTTACGGCGCTCCTCGAAAAGATTGGCGGTGTCGGATTGTACTTCGGAAGAGAAACCCGCGTCACTGATGGCCTGCCGGATTGCCCGGCGCGAGACAAGGGACGGATCGAACACAAAATTACCCGTATTCGCCGCAAGATTCACGGCAGCAGAATCGACGCCATCAAGATTGCCCGTCACGCGTTCGATGCGCGACGAACACGACGCACAATGCATACCGCCCAGAGCGAGACTCAGCTCCTCAAATTCAGAAGCGGAAGGGAAAATGGCCTCGAACCCGAGGTCTTTGATGCGGGCGGCCACGTCGTCGGTGGACACCGTTTCCGGGTCATATGTCAGCGCCATGGTCTCGGCGGCCAGGTTGACGGACGCGGTTTCCACCCCGTCCATACCACCCACCACGCGCTCGATACGCCCGGAGCAGGCCGCGCAATGCATGCCTTTGATTTGTGCCTGAACAGTCATCATATATGAAATACCTTCGTTAGCGTCATGTAGAAAAACTATAGTGCGCACTGCAACGCCATTTGGCAAGAGGCGTAACCTTTGACTCGCACTCATCCTTTGAGGCAATATGCCGTCCATGCCAGCAATCACACTCCATCAATATCGGCCCGGCGTCATCGACGACGTGGTTCATCACCACGCGACCTATTACCGCGACCACTGGAAATTCGACGAGCGTTTCGAGGCGCAGGTTTCCAGCGAACTCACTGAGTTCATCAACGAATTTAATCCCGATACCGACTGTTTCTGGTGGGCTGCCAACGGCGCAGATTTCGCCGGGGCTATC
>JAFLJT010000059.1 GCA_022712855.1 Pseudodesulfovibrio sp.
CTTTGGTGATTACGATACTGTTCTTATCGGCATCTCTGTGGACAATACACCTTCGCAGTATGCCTGGTCTGCGGCCATGAATACGTTGGAGTTCCCTGTCCTTTCGGACTTCTGGCCCCATGGTAAGGTTTCCGACACCTATGGCATTTTGCGCTCTAGCGGCGTGGCTGAACGCGCGCTCTTCGTCATCGATAAGCAGGGAATACTGCGCTACATCGATGTCCACGACATCAATGAACGCCCTGATCTGGGTGTGTTGGTGCAGGAGTTGGAGAAGCTTAAGAAATAATGGTTTCAAAGCCTATACGGTTATTCAAAAACGAAAAGCCCCCTTTGAGAAGGGGGCTTTTTTTGTTTCTTGGATCTGATACCATCGGTTGAAATCAGAGGGCTTTTACTTGCCGTGTCTTTTCCGCCACTGACCGGGAGTCTCTTTGAGGCCTCCGTGGAGCCAGATGCCTCGGCGGCCGGATCGAGCACTCTTTTCGGCTCGTTGCAGTTTGTCGTAATATTTGGTGTTTGGTTTGACCTTGATGGCAATAGCCATACCTGCCCGGACGATTTCTTCGTTGAGCATCTTGTTGTCGCAGAATACGTATGCGAGAAGCCGCCCGTAGCGGTCCGTTTTCTCTTTGTCGAACTCGATGCGCAGGTCCTTGCCGTAGCATAAACTCATGGCATGTGATTTGGCCTGGGTACCATATTCCTGTCCCCATTCTGGTGCATCGACACCTATGAGACGGACTTCCTGAGAACGGCCTTTGCGTTCCACCAGCATGGAATCCCCATCGATGATGGTCAGGAACCGAACGCTTTCCGCCGCAGACAAGGCGGGGAAAGCGAGAACTACGAGAAAGAGGCACAGGGCCTGGAGTGTGGAGCGTGACAACATGGATATGGTCATACCGGATTTTGGTCCAGCCGACTAGTTTGAATAATCTGGAGAAGGTGGTGGGGGAAAAGGGGAGTGTGCATCCTCTGTTTGAGAATCGAGCCTAATAGTTGCAAATCCATCCAGAGGCTGTACCATACAATTATGCCATTTCTGACGTCTCATACAATTACGCAACGCCCAATGCGTGTCGCGAGCATCCTTCTTCTGGTTGTCGTATATGTCATGCTCAGTACTGTGGTAAACGCTGACACGAAGATCATCAGGTACCACACTGGCGAATGGAATGGCCTCACCAATAGAGATGATACAGGGCTTTACCATGAGATTGTACAAAAAATATTCGAGAGCAAAGGGTACACAATAGAGGTCGAATATTACCCATTCAGCCGTGCACTCATGAACGTAAGTCTTGGTAGGGCAGACATGTCCGGGGCCGCTACCAAAGACGAATCAGCCTATATTACGGCCAAATATCCGATTTGGGAAAGCCGGAACAGTGCGCTTTTCCACATTAATTATCTCTCTTCCTGGCAAGGGCTGGATTCCCTAAAGGCAAATCCCAAGGGAAGCGTGGCGACTCCCGGAATTAGTGCCATCATTGGTGTTGATTTGTATGAAGTTGCGAGCCGAAATCAAGCGCTCAATATGGTCTTGGAAGGGCGTAAGAAATATTACGTGGATGACCATACAACGCTGGCTAAACTCAAGGGCGGGGATAAGAACGTGGTCGGTTTTGAAGGGTGGAACCCGCCATCGACGGTCAAAGCATTTGATTGGGATTCCTACGTCATTCGTGATGTGCTCATAGCTCCTGCCTTTATGGTCTTTCAGGACACCAGTCGAGGTCACGAACTTCGCGATATTTTTGATACCGGCTTTGCAGCATTGCATCGTTCCGGTGAACTCCTCACTATATATGAGAAATGGGGTTTGACCTCCAAGATGCCCGAGGTTCTGGTCGGCGACTAGAGCGAGGGACCAAAAAAAGGGAGCCACCCCCAATGGATGACTCCCGGTATCAATGCTTGAAGGAAGGTTTGTTATTAGTCGGTCACTCGGCTAGCTGCCGTTGACCACGCTGACCGCTCCTGCAGTGTTGGTGGCAACCAAGAGGTCGATGGAATCGGCCATGGTGGCGCCGGAACAGACGATGATAATATCGCCAGTGTCGAGGTTGTAATCTTCCACGGCGTCGTTGAAGTAATCGCCAGTCGTGATGGCCATGATGTCATCATCGCTGCGGTAAATGAACAATTGCTGACCGGGAACGCCGCCCATCAGTCGCATGTCTTCGCTTGTGTAATCTGCCATTATCGTTCTCCTTTATGAGAACGGAGGGAGCCATGGCCTCCTCCGGTTGAAGGGGTAATTAGACGATGACCGCGTCGTCGTCGCACTTGATCTCGATGATGCCGTCGGGGTCGATGAGGCATGCGCCCGCAGACAGCATATGGTCCACCAGATGGGCAGCTTTTTCAGGAACCCAATCCACGTACGCCTTGATGTCCTGACCCTCGGCCAGACCCATTGCGTTGCGATGGTAGAGGAAGCAGCTACGGGTGCCAGCATCAAGCGGCAGGCCGGGGTGGAACATCCAGGTGATGCCCAGCCAGGTGCGGGATTCGGTGCCGTTGAGCCACGGGTACTGTTCGCCTGCGAAGTCGCTGGACTTGAACTCTTCCACGTTGAGCAACTCGTTCCACTGGTGCGGGCCGACTACGGCAAAGCGGTGGCCGTCATCTGCGACGTCGTTGGCGTTGAGGGTGCCGAATGCCTGAAGGATCTTGTCCTTGGTCAGACCTGTGGAAGTCTCGGCGACGATGTTGGCTGCGTCGCTCAGTTTGGTGATGAGCAGTTCGTCGACTTTGCGACCCAATGCCCATGCACCGGCGTCGGCAGCGACTTTCTGTTCGTCCTGTTTGCCTTTGAGTTCGTCGAGCTTGTCAACGTATTCGGCGGCGTACCAATCGGACAGGGTGCACGAAACGGTGGAGTGGTTGAGGTTCATGAGCGGCACGTTGCCGTGGCGGGATTTTTTGCCAGCAGTGCCTTTGCCGACTTTCTGGAAGGTACATTTGGAGCCTTCCACGCCGGACTGCAGACGCACGGTGTTGCGCATCTTGGAGCCGCTCTGCTGGTAGGACTGGTGCACCATTTCGGTGTATTCGGTCACAAATGAATTTGCGATGGTAGTGGACATTTCTGTCGTCTCCTCTTTCTGTTTTCAGGTTCAACACAGGCCGGGTGTCCAGTTTTGATCCTTCGGCAGGTATCCACGTCGATCAGCATAAAACCGTTTTACGCCAGACCTCGTGGGCCGCCAGCCGAATCTCCGGGCCGGATGCGAGAAGCCTAACCCCGGTTTTTGGGGCAAAGTGAAAACGGGTGAGAATGGCATGAGAACGGGCGAAAGAAGCATAACTTATCCGCTTGACACTGTTTCAGTCAGCAGGCTTTTGCCGATGAGGTATGGGGAATGCGACGAAGTGGGAGTCTTGAAAGGTTCTTCATAAACAAGGGGGCCTTGCTTGCATCAATCAGAATTATCCGCCCCCCTCCTTTTGAAAAAACTATGGATTAGCCTATGGATTATTCAGTGCAAGAGGCATATACAGGCCTCCGGAGTAACGAAATGAAACAATCCCTGACGTATGTATATATGCTGCTCATCACGAGCATGGCCCTGTGGGGCGGCACTTGGGTAGCCGGACGCGTTCTGGCCCAATCCATCCACCCCATGCCTGCAGCGTTTTTGCGATTTTTTGTCGCATCAAGCGTGCTTGTTTTCATGTGCTGGCGAGCGGAAGGGCGGATGCCCAAGATTAAACGCAACCAGATACTGCCCCTCATGTTTCTGGGGCTGACGGGTGTGTTTTCGTACAGCTACTTTTTCTTTAACGGTCTGCAGACCATCGCAGCAGGGCGTGCTGCGCTTATTGTGGCGTGTATTCCGGTCTGTATCTCGGTAATATCCGCGATCTTCTACAAGGAAAAATTCGGTCCGGTACGAGTTATCGGCGCGCTGATTTCATTGGTAGGCGTATCTGTGGTTATTGCCGACGGAAATCCGCTGGCGTTGCTGTCCGGTGGGGTTGGTCGGGGTGATATCATGATCCTTGGCTGTGTAGTGAGTTGGACTGCCTATTCGTTGGGCGGTCGCGCGGTTATGAAGACCGTTTCACCACTGACAGCGGTATCGTGGTCATCCATTTTTGGCACAATAATGCTCCTGCCTGCCGCCCTTGCGGACGGCTTGATCGGAGATATCGGCAGCGCTCGCGCCATTGATTGGGGATGTATTGTCTACCTTGGCGCACTGGCTACGGCGCTGGCATATTTCTGGTATTATCAGGCTATCTCGGTCATCGGGGCCAGCCGTTCAGGTATCTTCATCAATACCGTTCCGGTCTTCGCCGTCATCCTGGGGTTCCTGATCCTTGGTGAACCCATCCACCTTTCCCTGATTGCGGGCGGCCTCATGGTCGTCACGGGTGTGTATCTGACCAATCGTTCTTAGGCTTATCTGTCCGGCGTCTTAAACCGGAAACAGGCGGGATTGGGCACAGGTTCATCCTGCAAGAGATATCCGGTCAGTCCCCATTCACTCATGCGCTTCTTGCCATTCAGCAGGAAATGGGCACGCACGGTCCAGAGATACTTTTGGCCGGGGGCCAGCGCTTCTTCCACCATGTGAAATGGTCTTTTAAGCCCTGTACGAGAATAGACCAGATCACCTGAATATTCGGTGGCGGTTTCCCATATGCGGAGTTCGTATGTGATGTCCGACAAGGTCGCGAGATCAATGCGTCGTTCTTCTTTTTCCATGAGCACCTGGCCGATAGTTTGCCAACGCAGGGTCGGCGTCAATGACTCCACTTCCACAAATTTTGGGAAAAGTGAAAAACTGCTACGCTCAACGGGCGGTTGTTCAGCCTGCAGACCGGAGCGGGGTGCACCGCAGCCGCTAAAGGCCAGAGCTAGTATGAAGAGTATGGATAGAGTCGTGTTTTTCATGGTTCTTCTCCACTCATCGCCGGTTTGACAGAGCATTCACCAGGAAGGTGTCATCCACAATTTTCCCAACGAGGCGTGGGACACATTTGACGATCTCTTGCACAAACAGGTCGCTGTTTGTCGCCCATACTTCATAGGATCGTTCCTCTCCGGCACACATGATGGTGTCATCTATGAGTACTTTCCCATCACGCAAGCGGATCAACCGTATGCCTACTTCGGCAAAGGGTGATGCCGGGGGATTCACGGTCCATAGTCCCCACAAGCCTGCCCGGATGGGGCGTATTTCGAGGACAGTATCCGCACCGGGGAAATCGGCTGGATCATAATCGACTTTTTCATGGGGGGTCAGAGGGCCATACTCTTCGTAAAAACGGAATTGTTTGCCAGTGCGTTCGGCGGCAAGGGCCATGAAGTCTTCCCGGAAGGTGTCTCCCAGATTCATGGTGCGGAGTTTTTCTGCTGCTTCGTTCAGAGCCTGTTCAGCAGCTTCGATCTTCTCCGTGGGTTCGGCTACAACCATGCCACGGAAAAAGCCGACCACGCCGCCAATGGGTGAGAGAACAATACCGATAATGGTGCCGCCGGGAACAGGTGAGACAACACCGACTGCTATGGTTGCTCCTACACCGGAAACAAAACCACGCCCTCCCGCAGCCAGAACGCCTTTTGCCGGAAGGTCGAGTTGTTCCATTGATTTATATTGCCCGCTCACCACTGCCACAGAAGAGATCTCGTCTCGCATGGATTCCAGTTCTTCCGTCGGCATAGAGTAGACGGTCGGGCTTTTGGCACAGCCGAACACAGCCATCAGACCAATGAAGAGGGTGAGGATGCAGAGGGTTTTACGTATGTATGCGATATCAGTCATAGTGTGTTTATTGAGAGCCAAACGAGATGTAAGGTCTTGAATATCACGAACCTTGTCAAAATGTACACATGGTGTAAACTCTGGCTTCATCCACCTCACTTATCGCTTGGGACATCTCATGGCTGGCTTACCCGCTCATCTCAATCCTGGTAAAAATGTATATCAATGCCCAGAAGAAAGCTGATCCGAAATCTTGACCTCGCTCGCGTGGTGGCGCACCATGCGCCACCTTTGGAGGAACAATGGAAGAACGTATAGAACGACTGGAAAATTTGGTGACGTTGCAAGACCGCACCATTGAGAAGCTGAACGATGCTATTTTTGAGCAGCAACAACAGATCCGCGATCTGGAACAGCTCATGAAACGCCTTGCTGGCAAGCTCCGTGAAATAGATGATAATCTTGATCAGGGTGGCGGGCCAGAAGCGCCTCCACCACACTATGGCGGTTAGCGCATTTTCATCTTGAAACACGATGGATAATTGAAATAATGCGTCATTATTTCAAAGAAATGCATCAGATCCTCTCGGGCTTTTCAAGCTCAAGACGCTCTCGATCGTTAAGTTAATGAATCTCTACTATCTATGTGAAATATGAATAAATTATCTGCACAAGAAGTTATCGGTACCCTTGGTCTTGAGCCGCACCCGGAAGAGGGTGGTTTTTTCATTGAGACCCACCGCTCTGACGAAGGCTATGACGCCAAAAACCTGCCCGGCAGGTATTCTGGCGACCGCAGTCATTCCACGGCGATCTATTATCTGCTCACGCCGGAAACTTTTTCGCATATGCATCGGCTCGAATCAGATGAGATTTTTCATTTCTATATCGGTGATCCGTGCGAAATGTTGCAACTCCACCCAGACGGCAGTGGTGAAACCATCACGCTTGGTACCGATCTCGCAGCCGGAGAAAAGCCCCAAATCAGAGTCCCCCGATCCTCTTGGCAGGGCATGCGACTGCTCCCCGGAGGCTCTTTCTGCCTCATGGGTTGTACTGTTGCGCCGGGGTTCGAATTTATCGATTATGCCCATGGCGGGCGCGATGAGTTAGTGGGTGAATATCCTGACTTCGCTGAGGAAATAGAACTGCTGACTGCAGACGAGTAATATTCTCTGGCGCTTTTTACACTACCATGAATGATGCAGTCGCACGGGCCGCTTGGTGTCCGTTGTTCTGTACTGTTGCTTCGGCAAAAACGATCCGTTTGCCGCGCTTGGTGACGTGGGCTTCACAGGTGAGGGTGGCGTTTTCATTGACCGGGCGGAAGTAGCTGACATTCATGTCTACCGTGGTCGTGAGTTC
>JAFLJT010000236.1 GCA_022712855.1 Pseudodesulfovibrio sp.
AGTCCTCCAAAGCGACCTATTGGGAAGAATAATGAGCGAAAAGAACGAAGAGCCGAAAGACGAAAAACGCGGCGAGATCAATGGCATGTCCTATGGCAAGATCATGACAAGCCTGCTTATTCCCAAGGACTCGCGCACCAATCCCAAGCGCATTTTGAGCGGCATCGCGTTCATCGCGTTCGTGGTCTTTTTCCTCCTCGCGGCCATGGGCAAAGGGTGTGAGCGAGACGCCGCCGAACAACAAAAGATTGAGCCTGTCAGTTACAATACTCACATAATTGAACGGACCCTTTCTTAATCATGCGCATCATTATTCAACGTGTCACTGACGCCAAAGTCTCCGTAGACGAAAAGGTTGTGGGTGAAATCGGAACCGGGCTGCTCGCTCTGGTCGGTTTCGGCACGTCCGACACTGCCGATCTACCCACGTCGCCCGAGTGGAAGAAGATGCTCGACAAAATGTGCAACCTGCGCATTTTTCCCGACGATGCAGGCAAGCTCAACAAATCGCTCATGGATATTTCCGGCGACCTGATGCTCATCTCACAGTTCACGCTTTATGCGGATTGCAAGAAGGGACGTCGCCCGTCATTCACTGGAGCCTGCCAGCCAGATATTGCGGGCACGCTGTTTGACCGCTTTGTGGCTGCTGCCAACAATCTGGTGCCCGGTCATGTTGCAACTGGAAAATTCGGGGCAGAAATGTTTCTCGATTTCACCAACTGGGGTCCAGTAACCATCATTCTCGACTCCGAAACAATTTAAAATCATAGTCAGAAATATGTATTTCACCTATATAAACAGAATGAGTATCAAGTCCAAACTCCTCATCGCCCTATCCGTTATCCTTGTGGTGGCATTTGTTGCTACCAGTATGATCAACTACATGGTCACGCGCGATTCAGTACGTGACGAGCTGCTCAATTCCTCTCTGCCCCTGACTGGCAAAAATATCTATTCCGAAATCCATGCCTCCATGATGCGGCCCGTTCTCGTGGCATCGTCCATGGGCAGTGATACATTCCTCAGAGACTGGATTGAGGAAGGGGAAGAAGATACCGAAAAAATCAAGCGCTATTTGGCAGCAATCAAGAGCGAATACAATTTTCTGACAGCATTTTTTGTCTCCGCGTCTTCTGACAAATACTATTACCCGAACGGCGTTCTTAAAACAGTCAACCCGCGTGATGCGCGCGACGTCTGGTACTATTCATTTATCCAGACTGGCAAAAAATACGACCTCAATGTCGACCCCAGTCAAGCTGACCGCAACACATTGACCATCTTCGTCAACCAGCGAGTTGAAGATGAAAACGGTAAGCTTATCGGTGTTGTCGGTGTCGGCATGAATATGGACCGAGCCATCGGGATGCTCTTAAAAGCACGTGAACAATATGGCCGTAGCGTCTATCTTGTGGACCAGGATGGCCGAGTGCAGGTTCATCCTGACAAATCCCTCATCGAAAAATCATACATCACCGAGACCGACGGAATTGAGAGCGTCGCTGAGAGCATACTGGTTAAACGCGATGTGGCAACAAACTTCGAATATGATCAGGCCGACCGTCATATCCTGCTTTCTACCCGCTACATCCCGGAATTCGAATGGCACCTCATCGTGGAGCAAGACGAAGGGCAAGCGTTGCTCGCAGCCCGGAACAACTTGATCCGTACCTTGGCTGTGGGATTTGCCTCGTCCCTTCTCATTATTTTGCTCTGCGTACTTACCATCAATCACTTCCAGGCACGCCTGGAGCATATGGCAAAAACCGACCCGCTCACCGGGGTGGCCAACCGCCGCGCGCTGGACGAACGATTTCTCGTGTCCGCTTACAAGGCTGATCGATACAAAGAGCCCTTCTCCATCATCATCTTTGACCTCGACAAATTTAAAGACATCAATGACATGCAGGGACATCTGGCCGGAGACATTGTACTCAAGGCCGTTGCTGACACCATCGCCAATACCATCCGTCCAACGGACCTCATCGCCCGCTGGGGCGGGGACGAATTCATCGTCCTCATGGATGGAACACGCAATGACGCCGAAGCACTGGTCACACGCATCCGCGCCGCCATGACCCACTCTTCCCAGGAAACACTCATCTCATTCTCCTGCGGTATCACAGAATTCGAGGAAGCTGACGACATCGGCTCCATAACCCACCGAGCCGACCAGGCCATGTACCGTGCAAAAGCCAAAGGCGGCGACTGCGTAATCTGCGGCTAGACCACAACTCCCATAAATACCAATAAAGGCCCACATCGTGGGCCTTTTCTTTGGCCTTCTTCGCCTATCAACAACCTTAACGAACAGGATCAAAGCTCTGGTTGCTGAGGGTGGGTAAGCACAAGGCGCAAGGAGAAGTCAGGACTGCAGGCCGACTAGCCGTTGGCGAATCTTCGAGCCTTACGGATATCGAGAGCAGAGATGTATTCCGATACGCAAAGGTCTGACTTCTCCGCAGCAACGCAGTGATTACCCGCCCTCAGCAACCAGAGCGGCCCGGCAAGATGTTCTTGCTGGGCCGCTTGGTCTGCGAGCGCCCCGCGCGGGTCAGACGCGGGACATACTTGGAGAAGGAGTCTATCAGTATGGGTTACTTGAGACTTTTATTGGCTTAACGCT
>JAFLJT010000367.1 GCA_022712855.1 Pseudodesulfovibrio sp.
CAAGTGCGTCAACGCCAAGGTCTACATGCACGAAAAAGAGCTGGAAGCCGCCTACGATCCGCATCCGCTCGATTTCCGCTATCTCGAAGATTACCTCGACGACGTCAAAGACAACGGCCAGATCGTCACGCTCTCCGAAGACACCGAAGTCGTACCCGGCATCACCATGATCCACACCCCGGCCCACACGGCTGGCGGCATGTCCATCAAGATCGAAACCGACAAAGGCTCGGTCCTCATCTGCGGATTCTGCACCATCCTCGAAAACCTCGAACCGCCTAAAGAAGTCAAAGCCATGGAGATGGAAGTCATCCCCCCCGGCACCAACATGGGCCCCAACGAAGCCTACGACATCCTGCTCGCCGCCAAGGACATGGCAGACCACGTCCTGCCGCTCCACGAGCCAAAATGGGCCAGCATGGACACCGTTCCCGAATAGCGGCTGTCCATAAAGCGCCATCTGCTGCGTTGCTGCGGCAAACTCAAACCCTCACGTAGGAAGACTACGCTTCGGTCTTGAGTTTACCTTGCGCCTTGCACCTGGCACTTTCTGAACAGCCTAAGTCTCATAATTTAAGAAAGGGAGTCTCGAAAGAGGCTCCCCTTTTTCTTGCCAGTGCCGTGCACACGGGAGTACGGTCACTCCCATGTCTCCAATCATCCTCGCAGTCATACCAATCTTCGGCCTCATCTTTCTCGGGTTCATCCTCCGTCGATTCGAATTCCCCGGCCCCGGTTTCTGGCCGATTTCTGAACGGCTGACCTATTACGTGCTGTTCCCGGCCTTGCTTGTCAGCGGGCTGTCCGGGCGTAGCTTCGATGAATCTGCTCTCGGGCTGGCCATGACTTTGTTTGTCGCTGTCAGTCTCGTGGCTGCTGCATTGATAGTCTTCCGTCCTCTCTTGAAGCTGGACGGCCCGGCATTCACTTCTGTTTTTCAAGGGGCCATTCGCCCGAATACCTATGTGGGATTGTCGGCTGCGGCCGCGTTGCTCGGGCCGGATTGGATGGCGTTGTCCGGTGTGGCGCTGCTCACTTTGATCCCGCTGGTGAATGTATTGTGTGTGCTGGTGCTTTCAAAGTATGGCAACAACGGTGGTGGGCTGAAACGGACTGTCATGGAATTGGTGAAAAACCCGCTTATTCTTGCCTGTGCAATCGGGTTTCTACTCAATGGATTTGGTTTGGTGTTGCCTGTGGTCCTGAACGATCTGCTGACCATCATGGGCAAGGCGGCGTTGCCGTTAGGCTTGTTGGCTGTGGGGGCAGGGCTTCGTTTTGAGGGTGTTGGCGATCAGGCGGTGCCAGTGGTTGTGGCGTCGGTGGCGCATCTCATTGTGTTGCCCGTGGTCGCGTATGGGTTTGCTATACTTTTCGGATTGGATGGCGTGTCTAGGGATGCCGCGCTCATCTACACGGCCATCCCTGTTTCGGTGTCGGCGTTTATTCTAGCCCGGCAGATGGGTGGGGATCATCGGGTTATGGCGTTGATTATTACGGCGCAGACCGTTGTTTCGATGGTGACGTTGCCGTTGGTGCTGGGGTTTTTGGGAAGATAGTTTTATTTTAAGCAAACAAGAAGGGCGGTGCCGACATGGCACCGCCCTTGTCTTTTAGTTGTCCAAAGTGGTGTCGAATACGCCGATCTGGTTGCCGAGCCGGACTTGGATGGCGCCGGATTCATATCTCTCAGGCTCGAAGATCATGATGAAGAGTGAGCCGCCATAGAGAAAATGTCCGAGTTCATCACCTCGGGTGATCTGCGTCGGTTTTTTAAGATTGTTGAAAGGTTCCTTGAAGACCACCGAGCTGATGGTGTTCAAGCCCACCGCCACCATGGCGACATGGCCGTACTCCCCGGTATCCACAATAAAATAGCCGCGTTGGTAATTCTCAAATGGGCTAAAATCCGTACCGGGCGCACCCACATTTCCCGTTGGCGAAATCCAGGCAGGGAAATTCTCCGCACCGAAAAATGGATCTTCGATCACTCTGGCTTCGACAACTTTACCACTGACCGGAGCATGATAGCGGTGATAGGTGTTCGGCATAAGAATGCAGGACAGAGCTGTGCCGCCAATGAACTTTTTGGCGAATGGTGAACCATCCAGCATTTCGACGATGTTCAACGCCTGATTTCCTTTGGTGGAGATGGGGGTGTTGATGTCCGTAATGACCTGCGGAATGGAATTCATCAGGCAATCTGTCGGTGCGGATATGACGTAATCGCGGGCAGGCATGGTCACCGGACGGCTCGCCTTGCGGTCTTTGAGTGTGCGTGAAAAGAAATCATTGTACGACTTGAATCCGCCATCTTTGGCCTTGGGGTCGGGGATATTATAGTCGCTTTTTTCCACTCGTGAATCCTTGAGCCAGTTGGCAACGATCTTTGTCGAAGCGGGGCTGTCCATGAATGCACCGCGTTCACGCACGAACTGTTGCATTATTTCGCGGCCCGGAGTGAGTTGGACTAGGGATGAGCCAAAAGGATTTTTGTAATAGAAGAGCGCAAAATCCTGGATGTTTGCCAAGCCGTTATCCTCGGAACCGTGGATTTCTGGCAGGAAGGTGCACCATTCCTCGAGAAATTTGACCAGATCAGGGAGTTCTTTCCCGATCCACGGGTTGCGCACCGAGAAATCCGGCGGGGTTTGTTGCATGTTTTTGAAGGCGGAATCGAGCAGTTCCTTGAATCGGGCGTCGCTGTCGTAGGTGGTGATCAGTTTGTTGATGGAGTCGGCGCAGGGGCAGTCTTTGGAGACTTTGGCCGCGGCCATGGCAGAGGTTGCGATGATGGTGATGAAAAGGGTGGTTAGTGTTGTTTTAAGGAGAAATAGTTTCATGATGGTGGCTCCCTTGGTGCTAATGGTTCTGGGGATAATAGCATAAAGAGGAGGAGAGGGGAGATGGTTTTTTTTGAAACGAAGGGGAGAAAGAAGGGTAGGCAAGGAAGCCGCCTTCGGCAGCGATGAAGAATGATGAAACCTGCCGGTGGCCTCCTCCGCAGAGGGCGGTTCATTTTTGGCGCCCCAAAAAGGAACCCAAAAGTGCTTTTTTTTGTGCGAGCGCCTGGAATCGTGACTAAGAGCCGCTAACACCTCCTCGCTGCCCTCCAACCAAGCTGAACTAGAAAGTTCACGGCTTCCGGCCTCGCAGTCGGTGTAAACCGGCTCTAAGCCTCGGTTCCAATTGCGGGGCTTCGTATATAGATGTCGGAATTATGTAGGAAATGCACAAAGACTGCACTAGCATGTGGACAGTCTCTTCAAGGTGTTTCTATAAGTCTACGAGAGTCGGTATGTGCTCATGTTTTTTTCGAAATTTTATCCAAGTGTTTTGCAATGTCTCGTAATGGTGACTGCCCTGGCTCCATGTTCATGAGATATTTGATAGGAACAATCTGCTTTTTCGTGAATTTTTCATTGTCCATAGATGAGTATGAAATAGTATATTCAAGCTCGTTGATCTTATCTTGAGCCATAAATCCATGTGCTACACCAAAGTATGTCGTTAGAGATTTATCCTTAGGAAGCATCGGAATATATGACAGTACCTTGTGGCCAATAGCCGCTATTTTGGCCTCATCTAATTCTTTTTGTGTTCGATTCACTGAGATTTTAATGTCCTGTGCGGGAGAATGACCACAGTTGATTATTGAAAGCTCAATTAACTGACTAAAACCGCTTTTGCCAGGGTGGATATATACAACAACATCTGGTCGCTCATTCGATTTTCTGGCCTTGGTATTTTGTGTTACAAAAATCGTATAAAATACGAGAGTTAGAAGGATAATGACAAAGCCATTGTGAGCGTCGATCCAAGAGAATAGAGAGCATAAAAAATCTATCATGATAAACCTTGAAAAATTAAAACGTTAATTAAATATACATGAAGAGTATGCTCGGCAAATTTAAATAGCAAACCTTTCGCAGGTTTTTTTGTGCGGCTTCGACATAATGCCAGTAGATGTTGTGGTGGCTATTGCTGTACTAAAATTAAAAGGCGCGTTCCCCCTAAGGGAGAACGCGCCTAATTTTCTACTAGTTAGTATGTTTCTTTACTTCGTCGTCTCGACGTACCAGCCGCTGCTTTTGGTCAGCAGGTCTTGTACTCTTCCGACCAACGCGTGGGGGTCTGTCAGATATCCTTCTAACAGCAGCGCGGACTCAAAGAGCTGGTTGGCGGCCTGGTCGATGAACGGGTCGTTTGCGTCTTTTTCGAAGATGGTGAGCATGTTGCGGACGAGGGCGTGGTCGGGGTTGATTTCGAGCACCTTTTTGGGGATCGAGGTGTCCTTTGAGACCACGCGCATGATTTTGTCCATGGAGCTGGTGACGTTGCCGTCGGGGTTGGCGAGGCAGACGGGGGAATCGGTAAGGCGCTGGGAGGCTTTGACCTCTGTGACCTGTTCTCCGAGAATGTCTTTTATGCGGGTCAGCAACTTATCGAGAACTGACTGCTGGTCTTCGGAGAGGGCTTCGGCCTTGTCCTCTTTTTCGAGGGTCTCGAACTTGTCGAGCTTCTCCATTTCGGCGTGTTCGGCGGAAACGAGGGTGTAGCCGTCGAAGTCGCGCTGGGCGTCCATGACAAATTCGTCGATGGGTTCGTAGAGGTAGAGTACCTCGATGCCTTTTCTGCGGAACACTTCGAGATGTGGGGAGAGGCCGAGGGCTTCGCGGCTGGGACCGAAGGCGTAGTAGATTTCCTTTTGGTCTTCCTTGGTGCGGGCGATGTATTCGGCGAAAGAACTGAGTTCTTTGCTGTCTTCGCTGATGCTGGAGTTGAAGCGAACGAGGCCGCCGAACTTGTCCTTGTTCAGGAAGTCCACGTAGCCCGCTTTGAACAGGTTACCGTGGATGTGCCAGAATTCGGCGTAACGCTCGGCGTTGTCTTTGGCCATCTTTTCGAGATTGTTCAGCACCTGCTTGACCAGCGTGGAGCTGATCTTGCGCATGAGGATGTTGTCCTGCAACGTCTCGCGGGAGATGTTGAGCGGCAGGTCTTCGGTGTCGACCACGCCTTTGATGAAACCGAGATATTCGGGGAGCAGGTCTTTGTTCTGCTTTTCGATGAGCACGCGGCGGACGTAGAGGTCGAGGCCTCGGTTCTCGCGGCCCATGCCGAACGGATCGTCGCCGGAGCTGGGCGTGAACATGAGGGCGTTGAACTGGACCGGGGCGTCGACAGCGGTGTGCAGGGTGTCGAAGGGGTCTTCGGAATCGTAGGTCAGGAATTTATAGAACTCAGCGTACTGCTCGTCCTTGATCTGGAACTTCGGTTCGCGCCAGAGGGCGGAGACGGTGTTGACCTGCTCCTCTTCGATGATGATGGGGAAGTTGATGAAGTTTGAGTGCTTGTTGATGATGATCTTGAGGGACGCGTTGTTGGCGAACTGGGAGACCATATCTTCCTTGAGCTTCACCTCGATCACGGTGCCGCGCGGAATGTCTTCATCCAGCTCTTGAAGCTTGTAGTCGGTCTTGCCGTCGGAGGTCCAACGGATAGCCTTGGCTTCGGGGTCCATGGAGCGGGTGGTGACCGTTACTTCGTCGGACACCATGTAGACGGAATAGAAACCGACGCCGAAACGGCCGATGAGGGAGTCGAGGGACTCTGTGCCTTCCTGGGCCATGCGGGTGAGTTCGGCGGTGCCGGAATGGGCGATGGTACCGATGTTCTTCATCAGCTCGTCGCGGGTCATGCCAACGCCGGTGTCGGTGATGGTGATGGTCCCGGCGTCCTTGTCTGAATCGATACGGATTTCAGGGGCGATGGTGTCCTCAGCGTCCTCGGTCGTCGCGCTGAAGCGGACTTTTTCGAGGGCGTCGGATGCGTTGGAGATCAGCTCGCGCAGGAAAATTTCTTTATTGGTGTAAAGCGAGTGGACCAGGATATCGAGAAGCTGGTTGACTTCGGCCTTGAATTTGTGGGTGGTTTTCTTTCCCATGATACGTTCCTTCTAAGTAATATGATATGAACGCCCGCCGACCGAGCCTGGCGAAGCTCGGACGGCGGGACTTAACTATAAGAGAGAGTGTAAGGGAAAAATATCCCTAGCTACACGGACTAACCCGCGACTATATCGTGTGGAGGTGCCGGAGATGCTAGGCGTCGGAGGTGCCGCTGTAGACTCTACTGCAAGCCTCCGAGAACGAAGCAGATTCGGTATCTCCGCACGATATCCTGTGGGTTAAATAGCTACGGCTTTGATCTTGTCAAGAAGGTACTTTTCCATTTCGCGGCGGTCTTTGCGCAGGCGAACCATTTCCGCTTCCATGATCTTGAGCTTGTCTTTCAGCAGTTCATTTTCGGACTTGAGTACCAGTGTCTCTTCTGTCTGCGCGGTTATGCGCAGAGCGACATCTTCGAGGCCCTGTTTGACTTCGGACATGTCCGGGCCGCCGAGGGCGTCGGGAGCCAGAACGGAACGGATACCTTCACCAACGGACTTGGCTATTTCCATACCGATGGCAGCGGCCATCTTCATGGCGGGTTCCATGGCGTTGCCGTTCATGACAACTGGGGCAGCGCCCGAACCTTCCATCATGGCATCGGCCTGGAGAGGGTATGCTTGAGAAAGTTGGTCCATGACGTCGCGGGCGGTGTGGCCCTCTTTGAGCAGACGGGAAATGGTGGCAAAAACTTCGACGGCTTCGGGCTTGAAACGTTTCTGACGTCCGCGACCGACGCTGGGCAGATGCTGGGCGAACCGATTTTTCCAATAGTGCACTGTGGATTCCGGTAATTCTAATTCCCGGGCAATCTCAGCCACAGAAAGTACCTTTTTGCCAGTCATGTCTCTCTCCTGATAAAGTTGTTACACTTCGTTGGTTTTCATTGGAGTACCGAAAACGGAGACATATAACAAGGAAAAACTCTCCTTATCCTCTTAATTTAACTGCGCTTTTATGTTTTGTGCGCTCCAATGTGCCCGAATTTCTTAACTTTTTCTAGACTTTCTGTAGTGAAATAATTATTGGAGATTTTCCTGAAAGCGACTCGTTTTTGCACATTTTTGTGTTTATTTGCATAAACGATTGATTCCATAATAAGAACGTGGACCTTGTTTTGAAGCCAGCCATAAACACCGTGGAGAACCATGAAAAAGTACCTTGCATCCAAACCGCTCTACCTCGCACTCCGTGTTATACTCGGCGGGCTGTTCATCTATGCCGGATATCTCAAGCTGGCTGATGTCGGCGCGTTTGCGCAGGCCATCGACGGCTATGGGCTGGTGACGTGGAGCACGGCAAAGCTTCTTTCGAAGACGTTGCCAGTCTTGGAGATACTCGCAGGCCTCGGCCTCATCCTCGATACAAAGGGCGCATTGGGGACCATTGTCGCACTCCTGTTGGGGTTCATGATCCTCATCGGTTACGCCATTTACATGGGGCTTGACGTGGATTGCGGCTGTTTCGGGCCTTCCGATTCCGTTGCTGGAGATTCCAGTGGTCTTTGGCAGACACTCTATCGGGACATCGCCATGCTCGTCGCCTGCATGTGTATCTATTGGCAGCGCATGGCTGGATCCTTTGTTCCGCGACGACTGATCTCTTTGAATTTCTTGAAAAGAAGCGAGTAGCTGGTGTCGACCATAAAGGATTGTTGTAGTCCATTGTGGTGGTCTTAAGCGCCACAGGCTGCTGATAAAGGCCCGATTGCGTCGTTGCTGCAAAAAGTTCAAACCCTCGCGTATAGGAAATACGCGTCGGTCTTGAACTTTCTTTGCGCCTAGCACTCGAACCTTTCTCAACAACCTGATAGATTGATGTTTGTCATCAATCTAAGGACCCGCTAGCCCCTCAATTTGCTTTTCCTCACGCTTCATGCACAATGCAACTATGCAGCATAGCGTCACACCCAAAGAATCCGCCTCCATGTCGACTTTGCCGTTTCTCGGCGGGGTAGATTTGTTGCGTGCGCGGTTCGTGACGCACTCCTTTTCCAAACATTTCCACGAAGGGTTTGCCGTAGGCTGCATCGAGCATGGAGCCATGCGCTTTCGATATCGCGGCGAGTCCATGGTCGCGCCCGCAGGCCAGATCAATCTGGTGGTACCGGGCGAGGTGCATGACGGCCACGGGGCCACGGAAGAAGGGTGGGCCTACCGCATGTTTTACATGCAGCCCGAGGCGTTGATGGAAGCGGCCCGGCTGCTCATGGTGAAACCGGATCTGCCGAATTTTCAAGCGGGCGTCATCGATGACCCTGAACTGGCGAACTGTATTTGTCGGACGCACCACATAGTAGAAAACCCGGACATCTCGGCCATCGAAAAGGAAACCCGGTTGCTGTGGTTGCTCTCCAACTGGATATCCCGACATGCAGACGAGCCCGGCTCATGGGCGGAAACGGGTAATGAACATCGAGCGGTCTCCCGCGCCCGCGATATCATTCAGGCGCACTTTGGTGACGATCTGTCCCTCACGGAACTCGGCCGTTTGGCCGGACTCTCTCCGTTTCATCTGGTGCGTGTCTTCGAAAAAGAACTCGGCGTAACACCCCACGGTTACCTGACGCAGGTTCGGGTGGAGAGTGCCAAACATCGGCTGTCCGGCACTGATCGGCTCGCCGACATCGCAGCCGAATGCGGTTTCTCGGATCAGGCGCATCTGACCCGTTTGTTCAAACGCCAAATGGGCATCACGCCGGGCAAATACCGCAAGATTATTCAAAACAACTAATTTCGTCTCGGATATGGTGCCGCCATGTCCATTAAAACTACTGCATATATCAATCTGACGCTGGCCATGGTTATCGTGGGCAGCTCTGTCGTGGCCGGGAAAATCATGGTGGACGAACTGCCTGTCTTTCTCGCGTCGACCCTGCGTTTCATCCTCGCCCTCGCCATTCTGATCCCCATACTCTACTTGCGAGAGGGTGGGCTGCCGCGTCTTTCACGCCGCTCGTGGATCATGCTGGGCGTTCAATCCCTGTGTGGTTCGTTCCTGTTCACGGTCTTCTTGCTGTATGGTTTGACGTACACAGGACCATCCAACGCGGGTATCATCACCTCCACCACTCCGGCCTGTATGGGCATCATCGCCTGGCTATTCCTGAAAGATCGGCCAACAAGGCAGACCGCGACGGGTATTGTGCTTTCGGTGCTGGGCGTGATTGTCATTAATGCGGTGCAGGATAGCGGTGGCGAGTCGGGCGCAAACCCGCTTTTGGGAAACCTGCTCGTATTGAGTGCGGTGATATTTGAGTCGCTCTTTTTGCTTATCCGCAAGACTGTGCCCGAGCCGCTGTCGCCTTTGGCCGTGGCTACGATCATCTCGCTGTTCGGGCTGGTGTGGTTTCTGCCCGTGGGGGCGTATGAAATGTTCACCACCGACCTTGCCGCCATCTCGCTGACAGGTTGGATCACAGTCATATATTACGGCACATTTGTTACGGTGCTCGCCTATTTGTTCTGGTTTGCGGGCATCACGAAGGTTCCGGCTTCCACGGCAGGTGTGTTCACGGCGGTTATGCCTGTGTCGGCCCTGACGTTGTCGGCGATTGTTTTGGGTGAGCCGCTTGGGTGGCCGCAGGTGGTCGGATGTGGGTGTGTGTTGGTGGGTATTGTTTTGATTTCGAAGAAGTAAGAGTCGGGGGTCACTTTCAGGACATTCTAAGCCTATTGCCTTCCCATTCCGGCCAGTGTAGTTTCAAAGGGATTGATTCAATAGCTCCTGAGAGAGAATAACCACTGACCCAAGATGATATGGAAATAAAATTTACAAAATCTGATAAAAAATCGTCAAAAGTTGACGAAATCAATGATGCTAATGGCGAGACCAAAGAGGCCGTCATTGGTACGCCCGCTGCTGGCGAAGGTGCTGAATCTACAGCAGAAGGTGCGCCCAAAAAAGAGGCGCTGAGTCAGAAGATTTCCGGCGTGTTTTCCTGCGAATCCGAATCATCGGTCGGCACCGGAGCCACAACGCGCAAGAGTTTGACAAAATCATATTGGTTCGCTGAGCAGATAGAAGGCGAAGGCGAACCGGTCGTTATGGTCCAGCCGTTGAACAGCAACAAGATTCCAGCTGGTCCCAAGGAATCTGTGGTCTTGTCCGATTTTCTGGATCGATATGAGCCGGAAATCGAATATTACCAGAAAGAAGTTTTCCCCATGATCCGTGATTTGGACAAGACGCTCAAGCGTGCGGAAAGCCAACGTGATTTGGGTGCGCTCTATTCCGCCGAACATGAATTTGGTGCAGCTCTCGATTTTGACGAGGAGAATGTCCGCGCCAACTTCGGGCTGGGTCTGACCTACATGGAACGCGGCGAACCAGCCAAGGCGCGTGATGTTTTTACGCGCGTGGTCGGCCTTGATGCTGCGTTTACGCCGGAACACAAACATCTCTTCAACGAATTTGGTATCAATCTGCGCAAGTCCAAGCTCACTGATCAGGCCGTGGATTATTACCGCCGCGCTCTGGAGCTGACCGATGACGACGAAAATCTATATTACAACATCGCTCGGGCCTATTTTGACCGTGGTGATCTCAAAGACGCCATCGAGAATCTGGAAAAAGCGCTGAAAATTAAGCCCGATTTCGAGGAGGCCGAGGGATTCCTTGCCTACCTCAAGAAGGCGGAATCGAAAAATGTCCCTAACCCTTGATCGGGTTACTTTTGCCTACCCGGACGGCCCCACCGTTCTGGAAAATGCTTCCCTGACTTTTGAGGCCGGATCATTCGTGCTTGTGCGCGGACCATCCGGCGCGGGCAAATCCACCGTCCTACGACTTCTCTGCCAGTTGGAGGAACCGCAATCCGGGCGCATCCTTTTTCGCGGTCATCCCGTGGACACCATGGTGCCCGCCGAACTGCGCCGGGCCGTGTCCTATGTGCAGCAAATGCCGACGCTGCTCACCGGAACGGTGCGCGAAAACCTGCTGCTTCCATTTTCGTTCAAGGCCAATGGCGCACTCACGCCGCCGACAGACGAAAAGCTCAACGCGCAACTCGTGTCATTTTTGCTTCAAGACGTGTCCCTCGATTCGCGTGGCGATAATTTGTCCGTTGGTCAGTCCCAGCGTATTTGCCTCATCCGCAGCCTGCTCCTCAAGCCGGAAGTGGTGCTTTTGGATGAGCCTACCGCATCACTGGATGCAGCTTCCGCCAAGATCGTGCTCGACAAGGCCGCTGAATTGAGCGGCAAGGGAATGACTGTCATCATGATCTCTCACTCCGAGGTGACGCCCAAAGGTGTGACCCATGAGGTGCGCATTAATGACCACACATTGGCGTACGCATGACCCCGGGTATCATCGAGATTTCTCCCTGGCAGCTTCTGCTCTGTCTTGGATTCGTCCTGCTGGCGGGCGGCGCGTCCGTCTATCACAAGCTCGGTCTTGGCCGCGATCTGCTGGTGGGTACGGTACGCACCTTTGCCCAGCTTTTCCTCATGGGCTACGTGCTTACGTTCATCTTTGAAACGCACACAAGCTGGCTGGTCCTGCTCATGTTTACCTTCATGGTGGCGGCTGCGGTCCATATCATTAAAGGACGTGTCAAAGAGCATTCGGTCCCGTTCCTGATCCCCACTTTCGTCTCCATGCTCATCTCGTATTCACTGGTGTCCTACATCGTCACCGCCGTCATCGTTGGCGCAAAACCGTGGTGGACACCGCAATATTTCATCCCGCTGGCAGGCATGATCGTGGGTAATTCCATGACCGCCATTTCCATTGCATTGGAACGGCTTTTTTCCGATCTCAAGGCGCGGCGCAATGAGGTTGAAATGCGACTCGCATTGGGAGCGGATTACCGTGAGGCGTCACAGGATATCCTGCGCAATGCCATCAAGGCGGGCATGATCCCGTCCATCAACTCCCTCATGGCCGTGGGTCTTGTATCATTGCCTGGCATGATGACTGGTCAGATTCTGTCTGGCACAGACCCGCTCATCGCCATTCGCTATCAGATCGTGGTCATGCTCATGCTCGTGGCATCTACGGCGTTGGGTGCAATCATAGTGACGGGATTGGTCAGGCGGCGTTGTTTTTCTGATGCACAGCGGCTGATTGTGCGCTGATGCTTGAAAGAGATACTAAAAAGAAAAGGCCGCTCATGAGAACGGCCTTTTTACGTATGTCACCTTTTAACTCTCTTTATTCAAACGACTTGATCTTCCTGCAAAGGTATTCGTCCGCCAAGTTGTCATCTTGCTCAACACTTTCAATGCTGAACCCGGCCCGTTCGATCATTCCCCGAAGAATCCAGTCAAAAGTGCTATACTCTTCCTTGATGTGCGTCTTGCATTCTTCGACGAAATCCTCATCGTGTTCTTTGAGGAGGTCGGTCAGCATGGTGTCCGTGTTCTCTTCGAAATCGGGGTCGAACTGAAAAACGAAGTCAGCCAGAAAAAGGATTCCTCCCGGCTTGAGCATCGCATTCATCTTTAAAAGGGCCGCCTGTTTCCAGTAGTCGGGAATATGATGCAGCGCCCATTTGGAATTGACGACATCAACTTTTTCATCCGGCAAAAACTGCAAAAAGCCGGACTGCACAAAGTCGATATTGTTTATACCGTCCGCTTCGGCCTTGGCCCTGGCAATCCGCTGCATTTCCTCGGAGACATCGGCCGCATAAACTTTCTTGAAATATTTCGCGGCATGAATGGCAAATGCACCAGTCCCGCAACCGAGGTCAGCCGCGATCAAGTTCTCGGGTTCTGATATTCCCGTCTTTTCGAGAAAGGCTTTTACCTCGCCCGCATAATCTCGGAAATCCATCTGCTCGTCGTAAACGTCAGCACTTTCTTTTTGCGAATAGTCCACACCAACATGGTTGGACTCATCATAAAACCAATCTTTCATTGTCAATCCTGAATATTAGAAGCCGTACCGCAGATAATCCTTATCCAACCGATTCATCAATTGGATGTAACGGTACGTTCCCTTGATCTGCGCCTCTTCAACTATCTGATACCCCTTGGTCTTGCAATCGGGGCAGGCATCGATGGGAATCTCAACGCCTAAACATAACGGACCGGAGTCGGCTCGCGTCTCGACCTTGAACAGCCCACGGCACTTTTTGCACATGGTCAGGGATTCCTGCTGCACCTCGTTAATACCGTCGGTGTCGTAATAAATCTGCTTATGCCGAATGAACAGGTCGCCGGAAATGACGCCCTGGCGAGAGTCGCCCTTGGCATCGAATTCGGGCGGGTCAAAGTAGAGCTTGGGTAACTGCTCACACAATTCTTCAATATACGCTGTGGTCTGCGCGTCCTGCTTGATCTGCTCGGCATTGTAGTTAGGCTCTTTAACGTGGGAATAATCCACACCCGCCATTGCGAGGCAAATGCCGAGATTGATGTACGGCAACGCACCCTGAATGGAATAGCCGCCTTCGAGTACGGCGATGTCCGGCTTGAGCATCTCGTTGAGCGCCGCATATCCCTTGGCCGAAAAATTCATGTCCGTGATCGGGTCGGTGAAATGGTTGTCCTGCCCCGCCGAATTGATGATCAGATCCGGTTTGAAATCCTCAAGGATGGGCATGACTATACGCTCCATGGCCATGAGGAATCCCTCGTCCGAGGTCTTGGGCGGCAGCGGAATATTGATGGTCCGGCCCATGGCGTTGGGTCCGCCAAGTTCTTGGGGAAAGCCGGAACCGGGGTAGAGAGTGCGGCCGTCCTGATGGATCGAAATAAACAACGTATCGGGGTCGTGCCAATACACATCCTGCGTTCCGTCGCCGTGATGACAATCGGTGTCGATGATCGCCACGCGTTTGTGGCCGTATGTCTCGCGGATATGCTCGACCATCACCGCTTCGATATTGATGTTGCAGAACCCGCGCGAGCCGTGGACCACCTTCATGGCATGGTGACCGGGCGGACGGACCATGGCGAAAGCGCAATCGCGCTCACCTGTCATGACAAGATCAGCGGCTTTCATGGCTCCACCAGCGGAAATGCGATGGGACCGTGTGGTGATCGCGTTCACATCCGGGAAACAGAAATGCACGCGCTCGACGGCCTCGATGGACGCGACATCAGGCTTGTATTCGCCCACACCTTCGATGTCGAAAATGCCTTCTTCGCGCAATTGATCCTGGGTGTAGAGCAGCCGTTCCTGCCGTTCCGGATGGGTGGGCGAGATGGCCCAGTCGAATGCCGGAAAAAAGATGATGCCGAGTTTGTTTTTCGCTTTGAGCATGATTTATTTCCCTCCCAACGTAGTGATGACGCCGGGCCGGACCTGGCACTTGACGCGAATATTCTTACCAACCTGCTCCATCCCTTCGACCATATTGAAGCTCGACGAGTGGGTGATCTGCGCGTCCTCCTTCTGGAGAAAAACGCCCATATTATCGAGTTGCATAGAGAGCTGGTTTATAGCGTCTTTTTCCGCATCGGCCTGATCGTAGCTGGTCGGGACATTTTCGCGGTAGGAGAGTGACGGAATGAACAACACATTGCGCTGGGTGTCTGCGAACAGTTC
Organism: Pseudodesulfovibrio sp.; assembly: GCA_022712855.1. GTDB lineage: Bacteria > Desulfobacterota > Desulfovibrionia > Desulfovibrionales > Desulfovibrionaceae > Pseudodesulfovibrio. The sequence continues at coordinate 14,451 of JAFLJT010000367.1, forward strand.
AAGCTCCCACGTAGTACGTGTGAGCGCTGCGCCGATGGCATTGGCAACATCGTAGTTGTCCGGCACTTCGGTCGAAAGCTGGAATCGCCGAAACACTTCCATCTTCATGGCCTGTGCCGGGCCGCCCATCAGATAAATCTTTTTGGGGATAACCCGCTTATTCTCCACCAGTTCATGGATGGTATACACGGGCTTGGAATTGATTTCGTTCAGCAGTTTATGCGTGGCCGTATGGATCGCTTCGGACGCATAATCCACAGCTGCGGCAGCCAGTTTCTCTCCCGAGATGGAATGGTTGGCTGCGTATTCGTCGATAGCTTTTTTCGAGGCATCCACATCGCCGACTTCGGAAACGCCCTTGTAATTGAGCGCGTCGGTGAGCGTCACTCGCTCACCACCGAAACAGACAGACGGGCCGAGCCTGTTAGGGCCAACACGAACATCATCGCCAACAACCGAGATAGCCGAATCGCCACCGATGCCGATGGAATGCACCTTCAGCGCCGTGACCAGTGTGGGATGCGAACCGATGGAAATGCCGTCGCGTTCGATGAGTGGTGCGCCGTCGGCAAAAATCGCGATATCCGTGGTGGTGCCGCCGATATCAAGGATGACCGAGTCGTGAAAAATGTCGGTGAGAGCGATGATGCCCATAACCGAGGCTGCCGGGCCGGAGAAGATCGATTGCACTGGCATTTTGCGTGATTGTGGCAACGGCATGGTGCCGCCGTCCGCTTTGAGCATGTTCACTTTGACGTGTTTCAGCCCCATGTCGGCCAGTGCGTTTTCGACTGCCGTGGCAAATTCGTTGTACAGCCGCCAGACCGAGCAGTTGAAATACGCGGTCGCCACCCGGCGCGGGAAGTTCAGCGCGCCGCCGAGTTGGTGGCCGAGCGTTACGAAGTCCGCATGGTCACATGCTTCCTCGTCCTTACAATCGCAGGTCATGCGTCGAATGACATTCTCATGGCGCGGGTTGCGTGTGGAAAATTTACCCACCGCTGCAAACACACGCACGCCGTTCTCGCGGCACGAGTCGATGGCCTTGGTCAGTTGGCGTGTGGAGAGTGCTTTAATCTCGTTGCCACGATGGTCAATGGAGCCGTCGATGACATGAAAGTCCTTACACGGCATATAGTTATGCGGGTCAATGCCCGGGCCGGACGAGATGATGACGCCCACGTCTTCGGTTTTGCCCTGCACGATGGCATTGGTGGACAGGGTCGTGGATAGGTTGAGTTGCGTTACCGCGTCTTTATCGACCTTACCCAGGATAGTCTCCAACGCCTCGGTGACTGATTTCAGCAAATCGTCATGGTGCGTTAGTACTTTGCAGGACGCCAGGACTGTGGTCCCTTTCTCTATATCAATGGCGACCGCATCGGTGTGTGTGCCGCCAACGTCAATTCCTAATAGCATTGCTTCTCCTAGACTTTTTCAAGCGTAGACAAGATTTAGCACTGCGTGCGCCTACGGCGCAAGTCGGAATCTGGTGAGTGGTCGGATTGGGGCGGGGAATGGTTATGGTTTTTTTAAGGTAGCCGCCTTTGGCGGGATTGGGGGATCAGGTGAAAGCTCCTTCGGAGCAACGCCAGTTTGGAGGCTTAGCCTCCAAAAGCTTCCATGTCCTGCGCGGACGGCGGTACTTTTTTGGCTGAGCCGCCACAAAAAAGTACCAAAAAATGTCGGCTTTTAAGAACGAGCTTGGCCGCCCGGTTTTAGCAGATCAAGAATCTGATCAAAGCAGCGGAGGCTCCATCGTCGGAGTGTGGGACGATGTGCAAATCAATACAATTG
>JAFLJT010000119.1 GCA_022712855.1 Pseudodesulfovibrio sp.
GTCCGCTCTGGGTGTAGGCAATCTGCATTATAAACAAGACGGAAAGGCGCATTATGTCTTCGTCTCCGGTGGATTCGCCGAGGTCAGCAACAACCAGGTTACAATCCTGGCTGAAGTTGCCGAGATGGCTACCGAGATCGATACAGACCGTGCCTCTAAAGCCAAGGGCCGCGCTGAAGAGCGTACTGCCAAGGCTCAGGAAAAAATCGACGCTATCCGCAACCAGGCTGCCCTGCGCCGCGCTGTGAGCCGGATCAGCTGTCAGTCCAGCGGAAAAGCTGCTGGCACCTGCTAGCCCGATCAATCCTACACCCTGATACCAAAAGGGCTGACTCCGAAGGAGTCAGCCCTTTTTTCTTGTGCGCCGGCTTCCGATAGCGGCGCATCTGCTGCGTTGCCGAGCACAATCCAATCCTCAACGTAGAGGACTACGCCTCCGGTTGTATTGCACTCATCGCCTTACAGCTACACCACTCTCGAAAGCCTTTCAGTGTAATGTTTCACGGTTTCCGATAGCGGCGTATCTGCTGCGTTGCCGAGCACAATCCAATCCTCAACGTAGAGGACTACGCCTCCGGTTGTATTGCACCCGTCGCCTTACAGCTACACCACTCTCGAAAGCCTCACATTGTGATTTAAGAGATAGCGGGAGAATTAGAAGAGAAACATACGGCTCGTTTATTCTTTTCTTAGATAAACCACACGCCATAAAGCGAAAATGCTGATGTTCTTCACATCAGCATTTTCGCTTTATGGCGCACCTTCGCCGAAGGCGAGATGGGGGTCCAGGGGTTATAGCCCCTGGCAGGTCCAGGACAGAGTCCTGGTTCCCGCTGAAAGGCGGTCGTCGGCAGACAGCCCACGCCGTGGTCCCCCGAAGGGGCTACCGGAGGCCCTTAATTACATAGCAGAGACGGCGTCTTCCTTGGTGGTGTAGAGGGGGAAGATTTTGTCGTAGCCGGAAACTTCGAAGACTTCTTGGATGTAGTCTTTGATGCCGCAGATGGCGACTTTGCCGGAGGTCTTTTTGAGGCGCTGGTAAGCGAGCACGAGGACGCGCAGGCCGGAACTGTTGATGTAATCGAGGCCGGAGAAGTCGAAGAGGAGAGAGGTTTCGCCGCCTTCGAGTAGGCCGACGACCTTTTCTTCCATGAGTTGAGTACCTTCGGCGTCGAGATTGCCGTCAATTGCCAGGATCGTGATGCCATTTTCATTGGATTCTATCATTCCCATTGTGAGCCTCCGTATTGAAAGCTACTCGTCGTCCGAGCAGCAATTCTTGTTGAATTTTTTGGTGAGAAGTAACACGTTTTTGTTGTCTTCTCGTGCGTAGGCGATGCCATCCACCATGTTTTTGACGAGGTGGATGCCCATGCCACCGAGGTGGTCGCGTTCTTCGAGGGGCGCTTCGAGGTCAGGTTCCGGAGCTTCGAGGATGTTGAAGGGTTCGGAATCATCTTCGAGCCGGATGGTGATAATCTCTTCATCCAGATTGATAGCTACGTCGATAGGGTGTTCATCAAAATCGGCATAACCGTAGTCGATGATGTTGGTGACCAGTTCATCGAGAACGAGGGTGAGATGGAAAATCACCTTCTTGGGCAACCCATGCTCTTCTCCGAATGCTTCCACTTTCGGGCGGAAGCATTGGAAACAATTCTCTTTGTTGGTCATCCGAAAGGATATGATGTTGTCTGACATACTGTCCTACACCTTTTTTATGACGACAACAGCTATGTCGTCTTCCTGACCGTTGCCTTGGTAGACATCCACTGCGGCCATGATAGCCAAGCGAATGTCTTCCGAACATGTATGCGCATTCTCTTTGATGATGGCAAGTATTCTTTGCTTACCAAACATTTCGCCTTCAAGATTGCGTGCTTCCCAGACACCGTCAGTGGCGATCACAAGGACTTCGCCGGATGTCAAAGTTGTTTCGTAATCCTCATATTCGAACTCTTCCAAAACGCCGAGGGGGAGGCCGTCGCCTCTCAGTTCGCTGAATTGACCAGTTTCAGGGGTGTAGCGGAAGGCAGGGTCATGCCCGGCGCGTACCCAGCGTACCTTTGGCTCATCGGCTTTAAGACTGAGATAGAACATGGTCAGGAATCGCCCTGTTCCGTCGAGATCGCGGCTGAGAAATTCATTGATGGTGTTGATACGCTGCTTCGGGCTCAAGCGGAGCTGTGACAGGCTGTGAAGCTGCCCCCTGGCAGTGGACATGACCAGTGCCGATGCCACGCCGTGCCCGGAAACGTCGCCAAGTACAACGCCGAGGCCATGGCCGTTCTCGGTCTGCACTTTGATGAAATCGTAGTAGTCACCGCCTGTTTGATCGCAGTAAGAAATACCGCCGGAAATGTCGTAACCAGCGAGGCTCGGGGTGGTCCGAGGCAGCAAGAGGTTCTGAACTTCCTGCGCCAGTTCCAGATCACGACGCAAATGCATGCGTTCTTGAAGCTTGGGCACCATTTCATTAAATGAGTCCCTAAGTATATCGCGCTCGTCTCCAGTTTTGCTTGTCATTCGGACCGAGAAATCGCCTTTGGCGAGGCGCTTGGCTGAGTCTGCCATGTCGAGCATTGGCTTGGTCACTCTGCTGGAACCGAACCATGCGATAATCCCGGTGATGATAAGCATGACGCCGGAAAGGATGCCGGAGATATCGCGCATTTCGTCGAAAAGTGCATACAGTGATCCTGCGACTTGATCGGGGAGTTGCGCGATGACAGTTTCTGGCGCGATGAGCAGGAAACTGAAATCGGGATTGGTTGCGTAGGCCCAAACCGAATCCTTTCCGTTATATGACATGCGCATGAAACCGCTCTTGGTGTTGGCCATGGTAACGACAAGCTCTTTAAATTTTTTAGGATCGTCGGAGGCGAGCCATTCGGTTTCAATGCCGCTCATCCAATGTCGGCGGCCACCTTCATCGTATGATTCCTGGGCCACGATGAGTAATCCGTCATTCTCGATGATGTCACCGGGAAAACGGATAACCATGAATGATTGGATTTCGTCGCTCCAACGGGATTTCAGATCAGCGCCATACAGCATGGCTGAAAGTGGGACGCTGATGCTCGCGACGCCTATAAATGTGCCGTTTTTATCCAGAATTGGGTAACCACCTGTTGCCACTGCCTGGCGGGAGGTTGGGTCCACCGAGGGGGTTGTCCATGTGTGCGAGCCTGATGCTTTTGTGCGTTTATACCATTCCTGATCGCGTGCATCATACATCATGGGAAAACCACTGCGCCCGGGATACGTCAGCATTACGCCTGATTCGAGTGCAACTTCCATAGTGTACGATGCATCGTTTAACTCGTCGTGAATTTTTTTGAATGTCGGGAGTAATGTATGAAGGTGCTGAATCTCGTCGGCCACAGCGGCAGGATCTACGGTTTGCGGTAGGTGTATAGCTGGGTGTTCAAAGCTCACCGTAAGCGGCCGCGTCCGGCCGGACATGGTCTTGCGGGTGTATTCTTTTGATATGGCTGCATCCGGGGGGGTGGTATCCGGGTCGGCAAAGTCAAGGGCAAAATATGGTTCAATATGTGTTTTGGGGAGCGGAGAATGGAGACCGTTTAGGGTTTGCTGCCCCAGAACGTAAGTGCTGAGCGTCATTGCCTGGCCGTGTACTTCCAGCATTTTGAGAAGACTCTTGGCGTTGTGCTGGAGTTCGGCACTGACAATAGTGAGCAGTTCTTTTCGAGTATTGTCGGAAAGATCCTCGGCCAATTTGTTGGCGGCTTTGTCCATGACACCGCGCGTTAGGAGAATCGGCCCCAGGCTAAAAGCCAGGAGCACGACGAAAAATTTGACGCGCAGGGGTATTCTCATAATTGTGTCTCTGGGGCGGTAACTCACCCTTGGTGCAATTTGACCATACATTTGCCATCAATGTCCACTTCCGTTCACCGTCCCGCACATATGACTTGGAAAATCACCCCATTCGAGCTATGTCTGACCGATACGAAAACCATTCCAAATAACGGAAATGAATATGCCCCATCCCAATGAGACCACACGCGTTACCAAGACTTCTCTGTATTCTTGGGTCCTGTTCAAAAATGTCCACCTGCAGTTGGCGATTGTGTTCGTTATTCTGTTCACGGTCGCCCTGCGTGTGCTGGCTCCGGAGATGGAAAAGCGGATTATCAACCAGGCCATTGGCATGAAAGATCTGCCTGCTCTGTGGAGATATTGCGCCATCTACATCGGTGCAGTGACCATGGCGGGCATTCTCAAATTTGTCATCAATCTGATGCAGGTCTACATAGGTGAACGGACCCTCAAAGTTATCCGCGAACGCCTCTACGAACATCTGCTTTCCCTGCCCGTTCAGTTCTATCGTCGTACGTCTCCCGGTAATGTCATTTCATACATAATCACTGAGTTCATCCCGGTGGCGACCTTCATTGGTCAGGCCGTCGCCATGCCCACGGTCAACATCCTGACCTTCCTGGCCATGGCCGCGTACATGATTCATTTGAATCCCACTATCGGTTGTATCGCCATTGCTATCTATCCGATTGAACTGGTTATTCTTCCACGCATTCAGAAATATTTCCGTCGGGCAAGTCGCGCACGTATCAAACACACCCAGACGCTCTCCGGGCTGGTGGGTGAGGCTGTTTCCGGCGTGCATGAAGTTCACGCCAACGCATCGATTCCCCTTGAGAAGAACCGCTTCTCCAAGGTGCTTGAGGAAATGTACAAGGCGACGGTCATGCAGAACGTCGTCAAGTTTGCCATCAAATTCGTGAACAATTTTTTCATGAGCCTTGGGCCGTTTGTCCTCTTCCTTGTTGGTGGTTATTACGCCATTCAGGGGCACCTTGATGTCGGTTCCATCGTCGCCTTTATGTCCGCTTTCCAGAAGCTCTATGACCCGTGGAAGGAACTCATGGAATTCTGGCAGGTCTATCAGGACAGCTCGGTCCGCTACAAGCAGATCATGCGTGCCTTTGATCACGCCCCGGAATTCTCACAGTCCATTGAGGGTCGCGAGCCGTTCGCTCTGGATAATGATATAGAAATCAGAGACCTCACATTCGTGGTCGGCTCCAACATCAAGTTGCTCGACCGTGTGTCCGTGAAGGTCAAGGGTGGCGAACACGTTGCCTTGGTCGGCTTCTCCGGGTCGGGTAAGTCCACGCTGGCACTCTGCGTGGCCCAACTCTATAAGTATACTGGTGGCTCGATCCTTGTGGGCGGTAGGGAGGTCTCAGATCTCGCCAAGCCGGATATAGCGTATAACCTCGGGATGGTGGCCCAGGCCCCGTTTATTTTTGATGGTACGGTCAAGGATAACCTGCTCTATTCATGCGAATCCCTCGCTCTGCAGGGCGGTCATTGTACCAAGTCTGGCAAAGAACCTGACCTCGATACGCTGATCAAGATTACCCAGCAGGTGGGATTGTTCACCGATGTCCTCGCCTTTGCACTCCGGGCACAGCTCAAAGACGGCACGCACCTGGAGCTTCGGGAATCCATCGTGGCCGCACGCCGCGAGTTTCAGGAAGGACAGGACGGCATGTTCGCGGATGTGGCTGAACACATCGAGTTCTTCGACATGGAAGGCTATTGCCAATACATGACCGTCGCTGAAAATATCGCGTTCGGCGCGGCCATGGAAAAAGACTATGATCAGGAGCACCTGCATTTGCGTCCCCGTTTCACAGAGTTTTTGGACAGCCATGGCCTCATGGCGCACCTCGTGGTACTCGGCGAGACACTGGCGCGTCTGGTGACGGATGAACTGGGACCGGAGCCGGATCACGATGCCTTTGCCAACAGCCCGATCCCGGAAGATGCGTACGGTGAATACCAGAAGGTTGCCAACCGACTTGATTCCGGCGAGCCCCTCAGTGATGAGGAAAAGGCGCTTATTCTCAAGTTGGCACTGTGCTTCATTCCCGGTGTCCATCGTCAGGTGGACCTTGATCCCGGCTTTGCCAATCGCGTGGTCAATTCCCGTCGCGACTTCATGAATATGGTCAATACTGAATTCCCCGGCGCGTTCAGCTTCTTCGAGGCGGACAAGTACATCGGTGGTATCTCGATTCAGGACAACATCCTGTTTGGCCGCGTTCGTGCAGATTCCCCCGATGCCGAGGACGAGATCAACCAGCGCATCATGCAGGCGCTCATCATGGAAGGCGCACTCGAACCTGTGGCCGAAATGGGCCTCGGTTTCGAAGTCGGCTCCATGGGCGACCGACTCTCCGGCGGCCAGCGTCAGAAGATCGCTCTGGCCCGTACCTTCCTCAAGAACCCGGCCATCCTCATTCTGGATGAGGCCACGGCAGCGCTGGACAATAAGTCTCAGGCGCGGGTGCAGAACATCATCACCAACAACATGAAGGGCAAGTCCACCGTTATAGCGGTCATTCACCGTCTCGACATGCTCCCGTATTACGACAAGGTCGTGGTCCTCAAGGCAGGGAAGGTCGTCGAGCAGGGCGGCTACGAAGAGTTGTTGGCAAAGAAGGGAGCGCTGCATCTGCTCATTCACGGCAAGGAAAATTAAAAAATATCCTTTCCAAATAGAAAGCACAAACAACCGATTTCACCTTATGTAGTGGAATCGGTTGTTTTTTTGAAAAAGAGCATAATAAAATTCTTCAAAAGAGAAAAAATACCGTCGATTTTCCGCTTTACACGCTAATTTTTTGAATGTAGGCCATCTTTACCCAATCGGGACTCTCTCTCTCATAGGACTTCGACCTCGGGGACGTTCCCCGGGGTCGAGGACTTAACCAGGTAGTTGAAAAATGCACGATTGCTTCGTTGCTGTAAAAAAATCAAATCCTCGCGTATAAGAATACGCGTCGGACTTGCTTTTTTTTGCGCCTAGCACTCGCACATTTTTGAACTACATGGTCAGTTAAGAACCTAGAAATATGGAGGTCATTATGCCTGAACCAGCAGAGAAAGCCACAGAACTATTCCGTCAGATGAACAAGAATCGCCGTGATGTTTTCAAGGCGTATCAAGGTTTCACCTCATCCATCAAAAAGGGCAGCTCCATCGAGGGCAAATACCAGTCCCTTATCCTTATCGCGTGCGGCATCATGTCCCAGTGCGACATGTGCATCTCCCTCCACGTCCAGAACGCTGCCACGCAGGGTGCGAGCAAGGACGAGATCATCGATGCCGGACTCCTCGCCGTCGCCATGGGTGGTTCGCCGCGCATGATGTACATGCGCCACATTTATGAGGAATTGGAAGGGCTGTTCGATTAGAAAGTATTGAGAAGGGCCTTCGGGCTTCATTCATAAGAAAAGGCCGATGCTCTCACATCGGCCTTTTTTGCGTTTCTAGCTGTGTAATTGAAGGAGGTGTTACTCCAGCCCTTCGGCGCATGCAGCTCCGGAGGAGAATGCCCATTGCAGGTTATAGCCGCCAAGGTGGCCGGTTACGTCCAGCGTTTCGCCGATGACATGCAGTCCCGGCGTTGCTTTGGCTTCAAAGGTCTTGGATGAGATATGATCGGTATCAACGCCGCCTGTGGTGACTTCGGCTTTGCCGTATCCTTCGGTGGACACGGGGGTGAAGCGGAAGCTGTGAACTCGGTTGGCTGCGACGGTTATCTGCTGGTTGCTGATCTGGCTGACCGAGACCTCGGAGAGTGCCTGGGAGAGAATGTATGGAACCAACCGCTTGGGCAGGACCTGACCGAGCAGATTTTTGAGTTTGATATTCGAACTGCGGTGCTCCTCAATGAGATCGGCAAAGGGCTGCTGCGGCATGAAGTCGATGGATATCTGCTCTTCCTTGCGCCAGTAGGACGAAATCTGCAATGTTGCGGGACCGGAGATGCCCTTGTGTGTGAACAGCATCGGGTCGGTGAATGTCACGCCGTCAAATTCGAGGGTGACGGGCAGCGAATTGCCTGCCAATTCTTCGCACATCTGTTGCTGGTTCTTGGGGAAAACGAGCGGCACAAGACCGGGACGGGGCGTGATAATGGGCAAGTTGAATTGCTTGGCGAGTCGGAATCCAAAATCGGAAGCACCAACTTGCGGCCATGATGGGCCACCCAGTGCCATAACGAGCTTGTCGCCTTTGATGACTTCTTTTCCGGTATGAATGCGGAACGGCCCGGGGCGATCGACGGTTTCGATAGTCCGCCCAAGCATGAGTGTGACGCCGAGCTTCTTGCAACGGTCCACCAGAACCCCGGCCAAACGACCAGCGCCTTCCTTGGTGAAAAGCTGCCCATGGTCGCGCTCTTCATACGAGATGCCGTGCTCGGCGAAAAATGAAATGACATCCCACTGGGAGTGCCGAGCCAGCGCGGATTTCACAAAATGCGGATTCGAGCAGATATAATTCTGCGGCTCCACCGTCATGTTGGTAAAGTTGCATTTCCCACCACCAGCCACCCGCACTTTCCGCGCAAGCTTATCGCTGTGATCGAGAACAACAACCGAACGCCCCAACAGCGCTGCATGCATAGCGCAATACAGGCCGGAAGCTCCACCGCCGAGAATAATTACATCAAAGTTTGTTTCAGCCATGATCGGGTTGTAACAGGGAAGCAGACGGTCCGCTAGTCTGCATTACCGCCTTTCCATCCTGAAAAGTTTCTGCTACAAGTTTTTGATCAATAGAGATTTTACGGAGGATATAATTATGATGGGTTACTTCTGGTTTTTCCTGGGCTTGGCTATGACTATCGGCACTCTCGTGATGCTTAAAGTCGGCTCCCCGAACGAAAAGTAAGTTTTCGCCGGTAATACGGCATGTGTAAGGGGAATCGGTTTCGGCCGGTTCCCCTTTATCTTTTGGAGGTTGAAATGATTATCTATTCATGGAACGTCAACGGCTATCGGGCCGTGATCAAGAAGGATTTTCGCGACTGGCTCGACGGGTGCGGGGCCGACGTGGTCATGCTTCAGGAGACCAAGGCGCATCCTGATCAGATCGATGAAGAGAACCGTGAACCGGATTCGTATTCCAACTTCTATTGGAACTGGTCCAAGAAAAAGAAGGGCTATTCCGGTGTGGCCTGTTTCACCAATCCCGAGCCGATGGAAGTGAACATCGGCCTGCCTGACGAACGGTATCAGGGCGAAGGGCGCGTGCTGCATCTCGAATACCCGGATTTTCATCTCTTCAATATCTATTTCCCCAACGGCCAGATGAACGATGAACGGCTTGCGTTCAAGATGGGCTTCTACGACGCCTTCCTTGCTCATGCCGAAGAGCTGCGCAAGACCAAACCCATTGTGGTTGGGGGCGATTTTAACACCGCCCATACCGAGATTGATCTCAAGAATCCCAAGCCCAATGCGGAACGGTCCGGCTTCCTGCCTTCCGAACGTGCCTGGCTCGATAAGTTCATCGACCACGGCTATGTCGATACCTTCCGGCTTTTTCAGCCCGATCCGCATCACTACTCGTGGTGGTCATATCGTTTTAACGCCAGAGCGAACAATGCCGGGTGGCGCATCGATTATTTCTTTGTCTCCGACGAACTCAAGGACAAGGTCACCAGAGCCTGGATTGAACCCGAAGTGCTGGGGTCTGACCACTGTCCGATCGGTGTGGAAATAGATATTTAGCGACGTTTTATGGCTACGAGGCGTGCTTTTTCGTGTCTCTGCGCATTCAATGTCTCCGGTTGGCGCAAACAGACATTGTAGGGTATGGTATGACGAGTCACTGAACATAACCCTAGTAAGGAGCCTACATATGGTAACCGCAAGTAGAGCAACCCAAGCCGACAGGATGACTATCCTCAAGCGTTTTCTGGTCACATTGGTGTGCATGATTTTCTTTGAAGTCACTGGCTTCATCGTCCAGCTTTCCGTCTTGTTCCAGTATGGCTATCTCCTCATCGCCAAGAAGCGGAGCGAACCACTGCGTGTCTTTACCAACACCTTGTCCACATACGGATACAAGCTCATGCGTTACAATACATTGAATGATAACAAGCGCCCGTTCCCGTTCAACACCTTCCCTGAAGAGAGCGATTGCGAGCCGCCAGTAAAGCAGATACAATTCAAGTAATTAGACAGTTGGAAAGCACCATTTGTTTCGTTGCTGCGGAAGAGCCAGGCCCTTGCATCTAAGAAATATGCCGCGGTCCTGGCTTTCCCTTGCGCCTCGCACTTGGTACTTTTTGAACAGCCTAAAGAACGAAGAGATATAATACATGGAACATAGCTACCGATTTTTCAGCAACCGCGATTGTACATACTTCCCCTGTCACAAGACGAGCAAAGCAGACGAGTTCAACTGTCTGTTTTGCTTCTGTCCGCTCTATTTCTTTGATGAATGTGGCGGCAATTACCGTATATTGGAAAGCGGCGTCAAAGACTGTACGACGTGCCTCATCCCCCATGTTCCCAAGGGGTATGACCATGTGGTGGGGAAGATTAAGGAGCGGCTTGTGGGAGTGCGTCGAGAGGGCAAGAAAGAAGACTAAATCCTTAGGTTGCCCTCTTTCCCTTTCCTTTTCTTCTGGGTTGGACGGTTTCAGCTTCTATAGCTTCGACTGTTTCTTCTACATCTGCTGGGCAGACGTTGGAATCACAAAATGGCGAGCGGGCGATATAGCCGTTGAATTCGCGGGTGAGGCGGCGCTTTTCCCGGGCCATGCAGCGCTTGATTGACTTGGGCTTGAGTTCCTGATTCTGAAATCGGGACAGGGCGATGAAACAGTTTCGGACCCGAATGTAATCGTCCTGTTTTTCACCCTTCAAATAGAAATAGGCCAGAATCTTGGCCGCGCTCTTCACGCTGTCCTTGGAAATGGAAAGGGTAGCGATATCCAGAGAGTCTTCCCCTTCTTCCTCCACCAGCGGCAGCACCTTGAGCATGACCTGCTTGGATACCTTGAGCGAGTCCTCGCTGATGCGGTATACCTTGCGTGCGCGTCGTGTGCTCACCAGCCAGTTGAGGGCGTAGAGAATTCCTGTCGCTCCGAGAAGGTAAAGCCAGAACATATTGTCGATCATGTCTATCATGGTAGTATTCTATCTATCTGAGCCGGGTTGGTGCAATTATATCCGTCGTGTGAGGTACGGTTTGAGATTGACCTTATAGGTCGATGCGTCGGCACATTCAAGTATTTCCAGATTATCTTTTCCCACAGCCTGCTGAGCGGCCATGTCGACCAGCTCCGACGGAACGGGGTGAAGGTCCTGATCCAGAATGATCTTGATCTTTGGCATAAGCGGCAGGTTCGGGTTGGACTCGTAGACCACACCATAAAAGCCATTGTTCAGTTTGACCAGACTGCCGGAAGGGAAAATGCCGAGGCACTTGATGAACATCTGGAGTTCCAGAGGGTCAAAGGCCTGATCGCGCATGCCGTACATGACCGCCAGCGCCTTGTTGGGCAGGATGGCATCCTTGTAGGCGCGTTTGCTGGTCAACGCGTCATAGACGTCAGCCAGACTGATGATACGCGCCATGGCCGACGTGTTGCTCCGGTTGCGGTTGTTCGGGTAGCCGCTCCCGTTAAATTTTTCATGGTGATCGCGCACGGCCTCGATGATGTTGATCGGAATATCGCCCTGTCGTTTGAGCAGGTCCGCGCCGTACTGCGGGTGGCGTTTAATTTCCTCGAATTCGAGGTCCGACAGCCGGGCGCGTTTGTTGATGATACGTTCCGGCACGGCAGTCTTGCCCAGATCGTGCATCATGCCCGCGATACCAAGGGCGGTCAGTTCCTCTTTGCCCATGCCCAGAAATTCACCGAACACTACCGAGATGGCCGAGACATTGATGCAGTGCCCGTAAGTGTAGTCATCGTACAGGGAGAGTTTGGACAAGCAGATCAGCGTGTCCGGGTTGCGCACTGCGGAATCGACAATGGCATCGACGGTTGCAACGGTTGATTCATAGTCTACCTTGCGACCGAGTTTGGCGTCGTTCACAATACGTCGGGCATGGACCATGGCATTTTCGTAGGCCAGCTGCGCTATGGCGATTTCCTTTTCAAAAGGTTCGCGCGGTTTTTCCGGAATGGTTTCCTTTCGTTTGGACAGCATGGCGTCCAGCCGATTGTCCAGAGACTGGCCGGGAACCTTGATCTCTATAAATGCGTGTAAATATCCATCTTCCTGGATGCGGGTTACCTGCTCCTGCGATTGAATGACGCCTGCCGTATTGTAGAGCGATGGCAGATGCTCCCAGATCTCGCTGGAGAGTTTGACCACCTCCATGCCGGGGCGCAGATCTTCTATGTCGAGCTTCTTCATCATGGCTGAAACATCCTCGGAAACAGGCCGCTTTAACGGCTGAACCGTGCCATCTTTTCGAGGTACTGGTTGATGATCTTTACCTCATCCTTTTTGATATCGAGGAACATGCCCCCTATTGAAAGGATGCCTTTTTCCAAGGATAGATTGCGGATGGCGATGGGGAGCTTGAGGGTGCCGAAATGTCCCAGCGTCATGGAAACCATCATGGTTTCGTCCACCTTGGTGGCGGTGATTGGATCACGGGTCCCGGCACGCGCAGAAATTTTGCAACCAGTTTCGCTGACGTTGACCACGAGGCATTCATGCTCGGAATCAAGAGTTTGTAAAAGCCCATCGATGTTGCAGTCGGCGCGCGACGTCCGACGCAGGGCGATCTTTTCGATAACAGCCGGATAGCTGAAAAAAACGAGTGATGCGGGCGAGGTGATGGAGTTGTGCACTGCGGCTTTGAAGCCGTAAACCGCTCCCTGATTGACATATTTGACAATGAGCTGGCCGCCAAAAGAGAGTCCCTCGCGCACCTTGGATGGCAGACGCACACGCGCAATGATAAAGTCGTAGGGATCATATCCCACGATCGTACCGCGATAGCTCTGCTCCACACCGGGGATGCGGATGATCACATCCTTGCCCAGAGGGATTTCCAATTGAACACCAGGGACCTTGATGACCTTGGTGTCTTTCGGCGCGACGGTTGGTTTCTCTGTCTCGGTACTGGCTGCTTCAGCAGGCACGTTCTCTCCTTCACCTCTTGCGAGTGAATCTCTGTCCTCATTGGACGTCAATACGATAGTAAATATATGTATCACAGCAAAATGCTTGTACTTAAATGCAAGCATTTTGCACATCTTAGCATAATAGCTGAAACCCCTCACTACTGTCGATAGGGTTTTCTCACGATTTGAGCAGTTGAGAGGCAGCTATGCGGAATTGCTTTTGTTTTTTTTGTGAATCAGAAGACGACGGCTTCGAACCAGAGGATGGTTGTCTCCGGCTCTTTCCAGGCATCGCGCGGCAATCCCGCTTTGACGCAGGTCTGGGCCAGGAAGGTTTCACGGTCCCACTTCCATTCCACAGGAACCTGCGGCAGGAGCAAGCCGGAACGTCCGTCGCGAGACATGATCAGGCCGTGTCGTCCGATCTCGACCTTTTCCGGGTCCGGGCAGACATCGATGGGGCTGAGTATGGAAATTTCGTAGTCGATGACGTCGAATTCTCCTTCCGTGAGTGAGGGGAAACGCGGGTCCTCGAACGCGGCGCTCTGGGCCATGTCCCATACCGTACTGAACAATTCTCCCTCACCCTGCACATTGCCGATGCAGCCACGCAGGTTGCCGCCGAGCTTGAGTGTGACAAATGCGCCAAAGTTTTCCTTGAGCTTGTCAGTGGGCGGTGCGGGCGGTTCGGAAGGCCCATCGGACGGGTTAAGGCCACCAGAGATGGACTGGATCACGAGTTTTTTGAGGTATGTTTTTTCCTCATCGGTCAATTCGAAACGAAAATCGGACATAATCACTCCTTAAAGTTTGTCGGAGGCACAAACATCATGCCCACAAAGCCGAGTACAAATAATACGATGACGGACGACATGCCCACCCGCTGGCTGCCAGTAGCGAAGGTTAGCCAGCCGACCAGCAGCGGTCCTATGAACGAGGTCAGCTTGCCGGACAAGGCGAATAGGCCGAACATTTCGCCGCGTACTTTCGCTGGGGCCACCCGGGCCAGATAGGAACGGCTTGATGCCTGAACCGGCCCCACGAATATACCGAGGGACAGGCCGAAAATCCAGAACAGCGTGATGTCTTCGACCAGCAGGATCATTGTGCCGCTTGCTATGAGCCCCACCAGCGAAACGAGGATGGTGGGGCGCGGCCCCACGCGGTCGTCCAACCATGCAAAAGACGATGCGCCGAGTCCGGCTGTGACGTTCATCCCGATGCCGAAGATGATGACCTGACTCGGTGTTAAACCAAAGGTTCCGGCCGCATAGATACCACCAAAGGCGAACATGGTGGTCAGCCCGTCGTTGTAGAGCATCCGCGCAAGCAGGAATATGGCGATATCTTTGTATTGGCGTATGTCGCGCAGTGATTGCCGGAGTTGTGTAAGTGCTTCTCGCAGGGATTGTCCAAGTGGCGTGTGGCTGGTGGATGTGTCGGGCGAGAAGAAAAAGAGTGGCAGGCAGAAGACAAAATACCAGACAGCGGTGAGGGGCATGACGGCCCGCACATGCATGGCGGATTCGCGAGGCACGCCGAACCACGCGCCCTGTTCAACGAATCCATAGAGGGCGATGATGAGTAGGACCAGCCCGCCAGCGTAGCCCAGTCCCCAGCCCCAGCCGGACCAGCGGCCCACGGATTTATTGTCCACCAGATCGGGGAGCATGGCATTGTAGAAAACCATGGAGTATTCCGAACCGATGGTGCCTATACCCGCCAGCAGGAGCGCGAGCCAGACAAAGGAGGCATCGGGCTGGATAAACCAGAGCAGGGCTGTGGCGATGATGCAGATGGCCGAGAATAGACCGAGCCATGGTTTGCGGCGACCACTGCGGTCTGCCACGGCACCGAGGATCGGGCCGCCGATGCCGATGATCAGCCCGGCCACGCCCATCATGGTACCCCATTGGGCCGTGCCCAGCGTCTCGTTTTCGGCCACGGCGCGGGCGAAGTAGGCGGCAAATACGAAAGTTTGCACGAGCGCGGCGAACCCGGAATTGGCCCAGTCGTAGAGTGCCCACGACCAGAGTGCGCGGAGCGGGGTGCGGGCTGTCTGTTCGGGAGATGGTATCATGGTGCGCAGGGTAATACATGTACGCGCCGATGCCAATGTCCTGTCTAGTGTCATTGCATTGTGAAATTCTAAGAGGGCGACAAAAGCTGGGGAGGTCTGGTAAGACCAGTGTAGGAGTTTCAATGAAACAATTTTTCGTTTGCATATTTCTCATTCTGCTGGCTGTCCCTTGTATGGCCGGGGAGAAGGTTGTGCTCGTGTCCAACGAGTACATGCCGTACGTCAATACTTCCAGCAAAGAGCGTGGGTTCTTCTCGGATGTCGTTCTCGCCGCCTTTGCTGAGGTCAACATTGAAGCGGAAATCCAGTTCAAGCCATGGCGACGGTGTGCCATGATGGTAGAAGATGGCAGTGCGTTCGGCACGTTCCCGTATGTGGTGACGGAAAAGCGTCAAAAATATGCGTGGTTTTCCGATCCCATCTGGCAGAGCCACCATGTGTTTTTCTATCTTAAGGGCCGAATGGGCGACTACGATTTTACGACGTTTGAGGATCTGAAGGGTCGTCGTATTGCGGGAACAGCGGGCAACTATTATGAGGATATCTTCAGAGATGCCGGGCTTTCCATGGACTACGCACCGAGCGAAGTGTCCGGGATCAGAAAGGTCCGGGAAATGCGAACGGAATTTTTTGTTGAAGATGAATTGGTCGGTTGGGCGCTGATCTCCAGATTATTCCCGAAAGAGAAGCATATGTTCGGCTCCACCTCAACACCGTGGGATTCGAACCCTCAGTCGATGATGGTATCCAAAAAATATCCGGGAGCCGAGCGGCTGATGGAACAGTTTAATGTCGGCTTGAAGGCTCTTCGGGGAAACGGTGTGTTTGACACGATATTTGAACGGTATATGGCCGGTTGCCCGGTCAAGACTCAGTAGCTACTCAGCGCGTCCTGCGAGTTTACACGCATCCACAAACGATTGTGCCACATCCGGGTGGCTGCCGAAATGCAGATGGACGTATGAACCGAGTGTGCTATTTTCCAGAAATCCGGCCGGGCCATCGATGACCCCTTTTCGTCCTGTCATGGCATACACACTGTGCATCGCATTCAAATCCATATCATCTTGAATGGTGGAATAATGGAATTCGTGGCCTCGGAGGACTGACCCCGATACACCGAGGGGTGTGGTGCTTTGTGTGGTGACTTCTCGATAGCCGAGGGCCCTGAATTTATCGCCCATCTCTGCACGAATGGGGAAGACGCCGGACATGGCGTACCGTCCCCGGCCAGTGATGATGTCGTTCATCAGGTACATGAACCCGCCGCACTCGGCATAAACCGGTCGGCCCGATTCGCAAAATTCTTTTATCTCACGGCGCATCTTTGTGTTCTGGCC
>JAFLJT010000344.1 GCA_022712855.1 Pseudodesulfovibrio sp.
ATGGCAACGATTCCATGTCTGGCGGTTCTGGCAACGACCAAATGATTGGCGGCAATGGCAACGACAAAATGGATGGCGGCGAGGGCAACGACTATATGGCTGGTGTCAGGGGTGACAACTCCATGTCGGGCGGAGATGGAAGTGACACCATGGCTGGTGCAAGCCCTGTGGCCTGAAAACCATGACCAAAACCATGATCGCTCCGAACAGAAGCATCCTGAATTCGGCAAAGTCGCGCAGGTATTCCGGCACGAGAATCAGGATGATGGCACCCACGATAACACCGCGAATGGACCCCATACCACCGATAACAACGATGGACAGGATGATGGCCGATTCCCAGAAGGTGAAGGACGCCGGGTTGATGAAGGTCGTCTTGGCCGCAAAGACCACGCCTGCCATTCCGGCCCAGGTTGCGCCCAGAGCAAATGCCATCAGCTTGGTCTTCATCTTGTCGATGCCCATGGCCTGACAAGCGATCTCGTCCTCGCGCAGGGCAAGCCATGCACGACCGATGCGAGAGTTCTGCAATCGGTTGACGCAGAATATGGTGAATATGACCAGACCGATCATAATGTAATACATATAAATGGTGGAATCGACGATGGTCATCTTCATGCCGAAGAAGCCGGGACGGGAGATATTGGAGATACCGGAGGGACCCATGGTGATGTCGCCCCAGTTTTCCAGCACCAGCCGGATAATCTCACCAAATCCAAGGGTGACGATAGCCAAATAATCGCCGCGTAATCGCAACACGGGAAAACCGAGCACGACACCGAGAAGAGTTCCGAGGACAGCACCCAGAGGCAGCGCGAACCAGAAACCAAGACCCCAATGCATGTTGCTCAGCGCATACGCATACGCACCGACTGCGTAAAAAGCCACGTATCCGAGATCAAGCAGACCAGCCAAGCCGACAACGATGTTCAGGCCAAGGCCGAGCACAACGTAGACGAGGCAGGAGACCATGATGTTCGTCTGGTACAGATCAAATATCTGGAACTTGGAACTTAGGAAGGTGAATTTGAGCGGAGCGACAACGGCGATGACACCGATGAGGCACAGCAAGGAGAACTTGATAAGCGGAGTGGTCTGAATGACGGTCAGCAGCGCTTCGACCTTTGTCTCGCCCTTGGTCTCATCTTTTTTCAACTCTTTCTGAGCCAAAAGCCAACGCCAGACGAAAGATCCAAAGAAGATGGCAAGCGCAATATACGCCATGTTTTCCCATTTCCACGCCACCGTTTTTTCGATGGTGTTGACCTTGATGACCATGATCGGGAAGGTCAGGAAAACGAACCAGATGGCGGCAATGGAGGATTTCTTGAATGCATGGGCGACGCTGTCGCTTCCGGCACTCAGAAAGCTCTCCACAAAGCCCTGCTGATTCATAGTTTTTGTTTCGTTACTCACAATATAATCCTTAAACCTTTTGGGTCTTTTCCTTACCCATGATGCCTGCAGGCCTGAAGATCAGGATAAGTACGAGCAGGCAGAAGGCGAAGACATCTTCATAGTCCGAAGAGACATACCCGGTGGCAAACGCCTCGGTCAGTCCGAGAACCAACGCTCCAAGCATGGCGCCGGGGATGGACCCGATACCACCGAGCACAGCGGCGGTAAACGCCTTGATACCCGCGATGAAGCCGATGAAGTAGTTAATCTGACCAACGTGAGAGGCGATAAGCACACCACCCACAGCCGCCAGACTGGACCCTATAATAAAGGTGGCAGAGATGACCATATCGACATTGATGCCGACCAGCATGGCCATCTTGCGGTTCTGGGCTGTGGCGCGCATGGCCTTGCCCAGCTTGGTAAATTTGATGAACAGCGTCAGGCCTATGCAGGACAAGACCGTAGCGACGATGATAACCAGCTCAGAGGAACTCATGACAGTTTTAAAGTCACTCATGAAACCAAACTCGGGAATGAGTTCGGGAAACGGCAGGAAGTCTGAAGTCTGAGCGAGCATGACGTAGTTCTGGAGGAAAATGGACATGCCGATGGCGGAAATAAGCGGAGAAAGACGCGGAGCACCGCGCAGTGGTTTATACGCGACTTTCTCAATTGTGTAGCCATAGGCCGCAGCCCAGATGATAGCGCAGGTGATGGCTATTGCCAAGATCGAGATACCGGGAAAACCGAGCATGGTGAGCAAGCCCGCCACGATCAGGCCGGTAAAAGCGCCGATCATATAGATTTCGCCATGGGCGAAGTTGATAAGCTCGATAATGCCGTAGACCATGGTGTAGCCAAGGGCGATAAGAGCGTAAATACTACCGCGGGTGAGACCACCCAAAAGCAGTTCTAGGAAATATTCCATTGTATACAATTCCTGTTCATTAAATAACGCCAGGGGACAGGCATGAACCTGTCCCCTGGTCAAAAACGATTATTAATTAATTACTACTTAACTTCCACATACTTGCCGTCTCTCACCTGATAAACAGAGAAGCCTACGCCTTCTGCATCACCCTTGGCGTCAAACTTGATCTTGCCAACAGCGGTGTCAACATACTGGGTATGAAGAGCTTCGACAACTTTGTCGTAGTCGGTGGAACCAGCGTTCTCAACAGCGGTCAGCAGAGCCAGGGCTGCGGAGTAAGCTTCGGGGAAGAACGGGCCGGGGTCGGAGCCGAACTCTGCTTTGTGGGCAGCAACAGCTTCCTGGTAGATCGGGTTGTCGGAGAAGTCCATGGGACCAGTAGCGTAAACGCCCTCGGCGTATTTGCCAGCGACCTTGATGAAGGTATCATCCTTCACGCCGTCGTCAGACAGGAAGGGAAAATCAACACCCTTCTTGCGCATACCGGAAACGATCTTGGAAGCTTCGGGGTGGTAACCACCGAAGATGACGCCGTCAGCGCCGGAGCCCTTGATCTTCTGGACAACAGCGGAGTAATCCACTGCGCCGGGAGTCACGCCTTCAAACAGAACAACTTCGATGCCGTCTTCAGCTTCGATGTACGTCTTACAGAAAGAAGCAAAACCCTTGCCGTAGTCACCCTTGTCGTGAATAACAGCGATCTTCTTGAGACCGAGGCCCTTGGCAAATGCAACTTCCAGGGCAGCCTGTGCATCATCAGGAGCGATAGTACGGAAAAAGTTCGGGTAATCGCCGGACTGAGTCAGAGGCGGGTTGGTAGCGGAGGGGGATATGACGACGATCTTGGATTCGAGGTAGATCGGCATGGCGGCCTTGGTGGCACCGGAACAGATGTGACCAAGAACGATTGTGATTTCCTCAGAAACCATCTTGGTAGCAGCGTTGGTAGCCAGTTCGGGCTTGCACTGGTCATCCTGAGCAACAACTTCAACCATGGCGCCATTGACACCACCGGCTGCATTCAGTTTGGCAGCAACGAGCTTGGCAGCGTTGACGCTGGGAAGGCCGTAGGAAGCCAGATCACCGGAGTGAGCGCCAGCAACACCAAGAACTATCTTGGCAGGAGCGGCAGTTTCACCAGTTTTAACATCAGCGCTCTCGTCAGCTTTTTTCTCAGCTTCGCCGCAAGCAACCAGCATGGCTACCATGGCAAGGCACAGAACGATCAGGTGCAATTTTCTCATTCTTCCTCTCCTAAAAAAGTATAAGGTTCCAACAGTAAGATACTGTTCAATACAAAACGATCTCGAACACTCCGTTTGCTCGTCTCCCCACGAGTTCTCAAACGGGATGGAACATTGTATTTATTTTACAAATCTTGTCAATACGAGATGCATACCTTGATGATCCAGCAACGCATTGGCATTTAAGCACATTTAGTTTTTAAGCTCGTCTTTTACCATCTTTATCATTTCCGGATCATTTTTTTCGAGTGTCAGGACCTTCTCAAAGTATGTTCTGGCGGCATCCGGTTTCTCGAAATAATGTTTGAAAATCACGCCTAAATTGAAAAGCGCCAAAGTGTCGTTGGGGTCGATTTCAAGGATCTCATCATAGGCAGCAGACGCTTTTACGAAATCTTCCTTGTTGAAATACGCAATACCAAGAGCCTTGAGCACTTCGGTATCACCCGGCTGCAACTCATTCGCCTTCTCAAGAGGCCCAATGGCCCGGTCCCATGCACGCATCATCAGGAACGAGTTGCCCAAATTGGCAAGCGCCTCCACGTCATTGGGATTTTGCTCAACAGCAGCAAGGTATTCCTTGATCTTGGACATGCCGCCGCCCATTCCCGGGGCCAGGCCAGGCATACCTTCGCCCATGCCCGGAGGCGGTGTTGCAGCGGCGTCGTTGTTGCCATGATCCTGCACACCGTCACCATCGTGATCATGATCGGCATTGGCCGCAGCAGCAGCGCGGTCCTGCTGCATCTGCTCCACCTGCACTGTCAGATTAGGATGATTCATGCGGTACACAAAACTGGTGACAAACATGGCTGCTACACCAATGATGACCGCCAGGATAACGGCCTTGCGGCCAAAAACTATAGAACTAGCT
>JAFLJT010000210.1 GCA_022712855.1 Pseudodesulfovibrio sp.
CCATAATTAACGTGGCAGACCTCATGTCATGGATTCGTGCCATGAGCATAGAACATGAAAAATCAATCAGCATTGTTCTTGCTGGCTCCATCGGACTTGAACCTGTTCTTGGATTTGTTGGCCTCAGCGCGACCCTTAACACCTTCACCCCATTCCACATTGAGCCTTGGGATAAACCCACGGCCAAAGGATGCCTGAAAGCGCTCGCCAACAACTGCGAAAACTTCACCCTCACGGATGACGCGGCCCAAGCAATGCTCGACCATCTTGGCTGCTGCATTCCACACCATGTTCAACTTTTTTTCGACCAAGCTTATTCATATTGCGTGCGAGCCGGACTGGAAACGTGTTCAGTAGAGGACATCCAAGAAGTGTACACGAAAAAAATGCTGCGCTCTCACGGCAACACAGGATTGAAGCACATGGAAGAACGGCTCAAACTTGTCCTGCCTGAAAATCAATACATAGCAGCGATGAACATCCTCACCGAAGCCGCCAGGGAAGGAAACATCTCCGCAGCCCAAGCCGTGGAAATGTGTGAGCGGGAGGAAGGTCTTGAGCAAACGCACATTGCTGCCCGGGGCATACTGGAATTACTGGAACACGACGGCTATCTGGAAAAGTCGGATGGTGGATATGTTTTCATTTCCAACCTGTTCAAGGATTGGTGGAAAACCCGTTACTATAAAATCGACACAGGAGCGTAGGCATGGAAACCAAAAGAATGAAATATAACCCTTCATTTCTGGACGACAATGAGCTGATAGAGACGTTTGTCGTGCGTCAGGCATACCTAAAATTGGTCATGGGCACCGTCCGAAAAAACACCCATGACACCAATCAGCACCTTCTCATCATCGGCCCCCGGGGCAGTGGGAAGACCACATTGGTCCGCAGGGCCGCAGCAGAAGTGCGCCGTGACCCTGAATACAACGAACAATGGTACCCACTCCTTTTTGGCGAAGAAAGCTATGAAGTCGCTTCGGCAGGCCAATTCTGGCTGGAAGCCATCCACCACCTGAGCAATCAGGAAAAGGGTTCCGTATGGGCAAGCGTTTATGAGGAACTACGCCGCGAAATGGACGAAGAACGCCTCCGCATCATGGCCCTTGGCAAACTCATGGATTTCGCAGACGAGCAAGGCAAACGAATCCTGCTCGTGGTGGAAAACCTCAACCAGATACTTGGGGAACAGGTCGATGACAGAGATGGCTGGAAATTACGCGAAACCTTGATGAACGAACCACGCATCATGCTCCTCGGCTCGGCCACCAACCGCTTTGACGCCATCGATAATTCTAAAATGGCCATGTATGAGCAGTTCAAGACATTGGAACTTGAACCGCTCAACGAGAAGGAGTGTAAAACCATTTGGGAAATGGTCACCGACAATGAAATTTCCGAAAACGAAGCCCGTGCCGTACGCATCCTCACTGGCGGCAGCCCGCGCTTGCTGACGATCCTCTCATCTTTCGGCAAAGACAAATCCTTCCAGACACTCATGGAAGACCTCACCTATCTAGTGGACGACCACACCGACTATTTCAAATCGAACATGGAGAGCTTGCCGCCCGTAGAGCGCAAAGTTTTTGCATGTCTCGCATCCTTATGGGAAGAGGCTTCAGCCAAAGAGGTTGCAGAGGCGGCCCGGATATCTACGAGCAAGGCGAGTGCTTTGCTGAAGCGGTTGGAGGTAAGGGGAATTGTGACTTCATCTCCGCCGAAAGGACGAAAGAAGTATTACCAGCTCGCTGAAAGACTCTATAATATTTACTACCTCATGCGACGCGGGCAGAATTCAGGGCGAGTGAAGGCTGTGGTGCGGTTTATGATTGGGTTTTATGGGGAAAACAGGTTACCTGAAGCAGCTGCAGATATCATTCGAGAAATTAGCACACTCGGCGCACAGGAAAGAGAATTCCATTATTTAGCTTTGTGTGAACTACTGAAACGTCCTAAATCACAGGCCGTCCGAGAGAGAATCATTTCAACCATCATGCAAGAGATACTAGAGCATGAGGATTTCCCTAATGATCTGATAAATCTTATTGGATCAACCAATATAAAATATGATCTTCCCGAAATGGAGCTATTGAATGAAATAGAACAAAGCTTTGAGAGCGGCGATATAAAGGCAGCGGCAGATAAAGTTCAAGATTTCATCAAATCTGAACCAGACAACCTTTTGGCATGGCTTTATCAAGCCCAAATCGCGGATGAAACTGGGGACTACGTTCTAGCCGAAAAGCTCTTATTAAAAGCCACAGATGCCACTCCTGAGTCATCATCTACATGGGCGCTTCTTGGAGGAGTACAGCGCAATCTCAAGAAATCAAGAGAAGCAGAAATATCATTAAACAATGCCATCAAGTTGGACCCCGAAAGCTTACTTGGATGGATAGAACTTGGCGAAACCCTCTCTGAACTCAAAAGGTATGAAGAGTCCATACAAGCTCTGACAAAGGTTGTTGAACTTGACCCTAATTTCTCAGGAGCATGGGAACGTATTGGCAATGAACAGCTTGCTTTTGGATATCTGAAAGAGGCTGAACTGGCGTTACGGAAAGCAATCGAGCTCAATTCTAAAAGCCATAACGCGTGGGGGTTGTTGAGCCTTACCCTTCTTGCCTTACTAAACGAAGAAGAGTCCCTAAAAGCCCTCTACAAATCTATCGATCTTGCACCATACAACATTCTTGGGCTAACCAGAGCAGGCGCGATTCTATCTTTCTTCGGAAAGCAGGACGAATCAAAAAACTATTTAGCAAAGGCGTTGAAACTAACCCCAACTGCAGTCTGGCTCGTAGATGAACTAGAACCCGTTAAAGACCTCTTTGCAAAAGCTATTATCAAACAAGATAATGCCGATGAAATACTAAACAATGCGACTGAGCACGTAGAAAATGCGTCTATAGTTGAACTAAAGTCTCAACTCATCACAGATATTCTATCTGCCCTGGTAGCTTTGGGGTATCAACAGAAAGTCCTCACAATGATCGGATCCTCCCCAAGTGCCGGGCTCCTCGAACCCCTCGTCGCGGGCATCAAACTCTACCTCGGACAAGAGATCAAAGCTCCTCAAGAAGTCAAAGAGATCGCCGCCGATGTCGTTAAGCGTATCAAGGAATGGGAAGTACTCATCGAGGAAGCCAAGGCAGAATCAGAATAATCAGACGCGGTGGGCAAAGACTTTCATTTGTCCGCCGCGCTTCCTTCTCGCGGCCTCATACGCCCCGACCTTGACACACTGCCGCTTCCCATACACAACGGACCCCGCATGCAGAATCTAATAGAGCTTACCAAAAATGATCTTGAGGCGTTCGTTGTCGAGGACTTGAAGCTACCCCGTTTTCGGGCGCAGCAGGTCTGGCA
>JAFLJT010000278.1 GCA_022712855.1 Pseudodesulfovibrio sp.
CACCATAGTCACAGAAAAAAACAAATTGCTATAGCTAAAAGGTTAGGTGTCCAACTGTCGCTGTAGTGATATCTTCTTTATCCCTTATTCTGTTTCGTTTCTGTTCGTTGAAGATCCTCGCTCTTCTTGTATTGCTGCCCATGCCCCGAAAATAAAAGATAGTACTCCTAAAACAAGCCCGGATATTTTTATAAAACCTTAAGCAAAAATCAAAAATTGCATAAAAAAAACCATCAAAGATCAGCAATAAAGGGTGCGGAATGTATGATGGGTTGTTTATATATACAGAATTGATTAGTAAATAAAAGCTGGCTTGTCAATAAGAGAAATTTTTCTTTTTTCAAGCTTATTCAGCAGGGCCAAAGAAAATATGTTTTTAAAAAATGAGCCTCTTACAGATGTCGATTATTGGAACATGCCCAAGAGATCGACTGTGTTACTTACCTCACAGCAGCTTTTTAATTCGTGCAAACTATTTTTCTCCGGTTGCCATAAAAATTTTAGCTGCAGCCTACCGTATCTTTAGGAAGATAATCTTCTCTCACCGGTGAAAATACCTCAATGGCCACAGAATCCTGCGCCACCTCGGCCCGATGTTCCACATCCCCCGGAATACACCAACTGTCACCGGGCTCAATCAAAAATTCTTCCTGGCCGATAAACAGGGTCATCTTGCCTGAAACCATAAAGCCCGTTTGCTCATGGGGATGGGAATGGGCTGGCAGTTTGCTCCCCCTTTTAAGATGGAACCGGGTTAAAAGGCTTTTTTCTCCATATACCAGGGTTTTCATTTGGATCCCCTCAACCGGGCTTAAAAAGCCATCATCACTATGCTTTGTGAACATTGACACTTCCTTTCTTTTATCTTTCTTTTATTTTGCTTTGGTTTGAGGGATATTTTGACAAAATTATTCAAAATTGCAATACTGTTGCGTTATTAATTTTATATTAAGGTATCAATCGAAGGCATTTATGAATCCCAACACCCCCATGATCCTGGCACCTGCCGGGAATACAGTTTCTTTTTTAGCAGCCATTGCCGCTGGTGCAGACGCCATCTATTGCGGTTTAAAAATATTTTCCGCCCGGATGGAAGCAGATAATTTTTCCATTGAGGAATTAAGCCGGCTATCGGCTTTGGCCCATGCAAGGCAGGTCCAAGTTTATATTGCATTCAACTCCATTATCAAAGAATCCGAGCAGGATAAAGTTTTCAAAATATTGAGTAAGCTTTGCGAATTTGTTCAGTTTGAAGCCCTGATTGTCCAGGACCTTGCCATGATTCCCCTGGCAAAAAAAGCCGGCTTTCAAGGAGAGTTCCATGTTTCTACTCTAGGAAATTGCACCTTTCCTTTGGGACTTGCAACCGCCAAAAAAGCGGGGTTCTCCCGGGTGGTCCTACCGAGAGAATTTAATATAGATGAAATTAAAGAAATGGCCCAAAAAATACCAGAGGATATGGCCCTTGAAGTTTTTATCCATGGCGCCCTGTGCTATTCGATTTCAGGCCGGTGTTATTGGAGCTCCTGGTTTGGCGGAAAAAGTGCCCTGCGCGGTCGGTGTGTCCAGCCCTGCCGGAGAATATATGAGCAAAAAGATCAAAAAAAGCGCCATTTTTCCTGTATGGACTTTTCTGCTGATGTTTTGGTCAAGGTTCTAAAACAAATCCCCCAGGTCACCACCTGGAAAATTGAGGGCAGGAAGAAAAGCCCCCACTATGTATATTATACGGTCAAAGCCTATAAACTTCTCAGGGATGAACCTGAAAAGAAGAAAGAAGCCCTGTCCTACCTTGCCTATGCCATGGGAAGAGAATTTTCCCATTATAATCTTTTATCCCAACGGGTTCAAAACCCTTTGGAACATACTTCAGAAACAGGTTCCGGCCTCTTTTTGGGCCGAGTAAAAAATCCAGCTGAACCCTTTTTCGATACCCGGGAAGAACTTTTTAGCGGAGATTTACTCAGAATCGGGTATGAAGAAAATGAATTCCATGACATTGAGAAAGTCACCCGGGCCATCCCGAAAAAAGGAAAATTCTTTTTGTCCAAACGGTCCAAATTCAAAGTAAAAAAAGGGACCCCTGTTTTTATTATTGACCGCCGTGGCCCAGAACTTCAAGCCTTGGTAAATGAGCTTGAATCCGAGCTTGGAAAAATCGAGAAACTTCAGATTCGACCGATTTCGGACGCCACCGGTCCAAAAAACAGGCCCTCAAATAAGACCCATTCCAAAACCCACCCCCTTGAAATGTTGGTATTCCGAGGCAAACACCATTCAAGCCAAAAGGATTTCAACAGAGGCCACCAGGATACCGGCATGTGGATTTCTGCCAATGCCTATGGCAACAGACCTGCTGGCAGAACCTGGTTATGGCTGGATCCCCTAATATTTCCCGGGGAAGAAAACATCTGCCGCAGCTACGTGGATCAGGCCGTTAGAAAAGGAGCAAAAAACTTTGTATTAAATGCATTCTGGCAGATCGGCCTGTTTAAAGATCCGGCAAAACTCAATATCTGGGCCGGCCCCTTTTGCAACATCACCAACTC
>JAFLJT010000193.1 GCA_022712855.1 Pseudodesulfovibrio sp.
CCGTCATGATTGACGGCGGCATGTTCTGTCATGCCAGTGGCATGCAAAACAGTCCTATCCTTATTCCATACCTCATAGATGAATTTCATGGAAGCCCGTTTCCATTCGCTGATGCCGACTCTGACGGAAATCTCATCGTCAAAGCGGACGGGGACGCGGTAACGACATTGTGCTTCACGCACTGGTAGGATGATGCCGCGCTTTTCCACCTCGGCGTAGCTCATGCCGCGTTCTCGGATGAACAGGCTGCGAGCACGCTCGTAAACATGCAGATATTCCGCATAGTAGAGAACACCCATAGTGTCGGTTTCGCCGTATGAAACAAAATGGTGATACCAGCTCTCGGAGGCAGGGAATTCAGGAAGTTTTGCCATTATTTCATTCCCACTTTTTCAAGGGCATAGGACAGCAGTTCATATCCTTTCTCAAGTTTCAGACCAGTGGATTCAGCGGTCTGTTCGGAGAATGTTTCCACATTGGATGCGTCGCAACCGGGACCGTTAATGATGAAAGGAACGGCATCCATTGTATGCGTGCGCTCGCAGATGGGCGTGAAATGGTCACAGGTGATGATCCAGGCTATCTCTTCATCTTTTAATGCTTCGCGCAGTGGTGCAACGACTAGGGCATCGAAGCGGCTGATGGCCTCCACTTTGTCGTCGGTGTCGCCGCCATGACCACATTCATCAGGGCCTTCGAGATGGACGAATGCGAAGTTGTTTTCCTTGAGGAATTCGAGGGTCGCTTCAACCTTGCCTTCATAATTTGTATCAAGCAGACCGGTCGCGCCTTCCACATCAATGACTGACATGTTGGATGCGTGACCAAGCCCTTTAATCAAATCGACGGCGGAGATGACTGCGCCATCCAAGCCAAATTTTTCTTTGAAATCAGGAAGGTTGAGCGGGCGTCCCTGGCCCCATGGCCAGATGGAGTTTGCTCTGCTCGTGTTAACTTCCCGGCTATCGAGGATTTCCTTTGACTCAAAAATGAGATCCCAGAGGTCGGGACTTCTGGAGATTGCTCGCAGGTCGTACTTGATCGATTTGTCAGTAATGTCATGGGGCGGATTGATTCTCATCTGGGCATCAGGATCGTTTGCGCCGTCTTTTTGGACGAGCAAATGGCGATACTGAATGCCGGGATAGAATTTGTATCGGTCATTTCCAAGACGTTCCTGCAATGTCTCGACGAGCGGTTTAGAAACCTCTGTGGATATATGGCCGGACGAATAATCGCGCATGATGCCGTCGATATTCAACTTGGAAACGGTGACCAAATTGAGCCGCCAAACAAGATCGTCCGGATCAAGCTCAAGGCCTTGCGCCGCCGCTTCGATAGGGCCGCGACCAGTATGATATTCAGCCGGATCAAAACCAAGCAGGGACATATTGGCAACGTCCGAACCGGGAGGCATGCCCTCGGGCACAGTCTGGGCGCAACCAACGATGCCTGTCTTGGCAAGTTCGTCCATGTTGGGCGTAACAGCGGCTTCCATAGTGGTTTTTCCGCCGAGTTCATCAAGCGGATAGCCACCCATGCCATCGGCAATGAGATATAATATTTTCATCCGGATTCCCGCAGACTGTTGAAAAACGCACGATTGCTGTGTTGCTGCGAAAAGTTCAAACCCTAGCGTATTGTTAATACGCGTCGGTCTTGATCTTTTCTTGCGCCTTGCACTCGTACATTTTTGAACAGCCTGATTATTAGAGTATTCTGAACTTCACACAAGGCTCGACACAGAAATCCATGGCGTCCATTTCGCGGAGCATGGCGTCGGCATCTTTGGCCTTGGTTTCGTGGCTGATGATAACCAGCGGCACGCCTTCGGCCCCGGCTTCACCTTTCTGCACAGCCTGGGCGATGGATACGCCATGGTCGGCCATGGATTTGGTGATGGCAGCCATGACTCCGGCGCGGTCGGCAACGGTGAAGCGGAAGTAGTATTTCGATTCCGATTGTTCGGGCGGCAGAATGTTTGCCTTTGGAATTGGCTGATTGCCGAATCCGGTGTTGTCGACGTTGGAGCAAGTGCAATCCAATTGACGAGCAATACCCATGATGTCGGCCAGCACTGCGCTGCCTGTGGGCAGGTCGCCAGCACCCTGACCATGGAGCATGATCGGGCCGACAGCGTTACCTTCAAGGCGCACGGCGTTGTAGTTACCGCCCACACGAGCGAGCAAGTAGGTATACGGCACCAATGCTGGGTGGACGCCAGCTTCCAGTTGTCCGTCAACGTCCATGACGTGGGCAAGCAACTTGACGCGGTAGCCAAATTCGCGGGCGAATTCGATATCCATGGGCGTCACGCTGGTGATGCCCTGAACAGGAATGTCCGACAGGGGATAGTCCACGCCGTAAGCCATGCGAATGAGTACGCAGAGCTTGTGCGCGGTATCAAAACCTTCGATATCGAAGGTCGGGTCCGCCTCGGCATAGCCAAGGTCCTGAGCATCGGCCAGGGCAGTTTCGAAATCCATACCCTTGGTGGTCATTTCGGACAAAATATAGTTGGCCGTGCCGTTCATGATGCCGAGCATTTTCTGCACTTCATCACCAGCGAGGCTTTCTTTTAAGGTCTGAACAATGGGGATGCCGCCTGCGCAACTTGCTTCGAACATAAGAGCAACATTGTTGTCTTTGGCCGCATCGAATAATTCAAGGCCGTGTTCGGCTAGCAGGTGTTTGTTTGCAGTAACCACATGTTTGCCCGCAGCAAAAGACTTGAACATCAGGTCTTTGGCCGTATCAAGCCCGCCCATGAGTTCGACGATGATATCGATGTCCGGGTCATTGACCAGTGTGTCGAGATCGTCGGTAAATGTAGCACCCGGGCCAAGATCAAAGGCGCGTTTTTTGTTCAGATCACGTACGAGTACGGATTTTATTTCAATCTTTTTGCCAAGTTTTTTAGCAATACGATCGGCGTTCATGTCCAGGATTTTAGCAAGACCTGAACCGACCGTGCCGAAACCGCCAAGGCCGAGTTTGATAACGTCCATGCTTACCCCTTTGCGAAGAATTTACGTAGGTTACGGACAGCCTGATTAATGCGATGGCGGTTTTCCACAAAGCTAAAACGGACGTGGTCATCGCCGTATTGGCCGAAACCGAGGCCCGGTGAGACCGCTACTTCTGCTTCCTTGAGCAACATCTTGGAAAATTCAATGGAACCCATGCTCTTGAATTCTTCCGGAATGGGAGCCCACAAGAACATCGTCGCCTTGGGCGGGGTCACTTCCCAGCCAATACGGTTGAGGCCCGAGCACAGCGCATCGCGGCGGTCAGTATACACTGCCATAATGTCTTTGACGGCTTGGTCCATGTCCTCGGCCGAAAATTGCGGGTCGTCGCCGAGATCGCCGTTAAGCGCGCAGGCGGCCGCAATCTGGATGGGCTGATAAATGCCGTAGTCGAGGTAACTCTTAATTCGGGTCAGAGCGTTGACCATGTCGGGATTACCAACACAATAGCCTACGCGCATGCCTGCCATAGAGTAACTTTTGGTCATGGAGAAGAATTCCACGCCAACATCTTTGGCACCCTCGGCTTGCATAAAGCTTGGTGCCTGATACCCATCGAAAACGAAATCAGCGTAAGCGAGATCGTGAATGACAAAGAGCTCATGCTCCTTGGCAAAATCAACGATGCGCTGGAAAAACGGCAATTCCACACACTGGGTGGTCGGGTTGTGTGGGAAGTTGATGATCAGCAATTTGGGTTTAGGCCACGTATGTTTGACCGCGGTTTCAAGATTTTCAAAGAAATCCTGACCCGGTCCGATGGGAACACGGCGCACATCAGCACCCGCGATGATCGAAGCATATGGATGAATTGGGTAGGCCGGGTCCGGGGCAAGCACGACATCACCGGGGCTGAGCATAGCAAGGGCGAGGTGAGCAAGGCCTTCCTTGGCACCCATGGTGACACAGATTTCCTTATCGGCGTCCAGTGTGACGTCGTAGCGACGGGCATACCAATCACGCACGGCGCCGCGAAGTCCTTTGATGCCTTTGGACGCGGAATACTTGGAGTTTCCTGGGCGGTACGCCGCCTCGGTGAGCTTGTCGAGAATATGTTTCGGGGTGGGAACGTCGGGGTTACCCATTCCCAGGTCAATGATATCCGCGCCCGCGTGGCGCATCTCCATTTTAAGTTCGTTAACCTGGGCGAACACATAAGGGGGAAGTCGATCGACTCTCGCAAACTTGGACATGAAAGAAACTCCTCAAATATTATTAGTACAAGGTAAATTTCTTACTCCGCGCGGGTGGTTCCTGTCAAAATGAAAATAGGCAAATCGCCGAGAATTGCTCGATTACTGCGTTGCTGCGATAAAATCAGCCCCTTACGTATTTTCAATACGCTTCGGTCCTGCTTTTATCTTGCGCCTTGTACTCGAACCATTCTCGACAATTTGCTGATAAATGCTCAAGAAAATGATAAAATGATCGACGTATCTTGACCTCCCGGTCAGTTTTTCTTAGTTTCCTTGTTCAATAAACAAACCCTGACGGCGAAGTGCCGAAATTTTATAAGGAGCTACACATGGTCCAGAAATCCGAAACCATCTGGTTTGATGGCAAACAGGTTCCCTGGGACGAGGCCAATGTCCACGTCCTGACGCATACATTACATTATGGAGCTGGTGTTTTTGAAGGCATCCGTGCTTACGAATGCGCCGACGGTACTTCCGAGGTCTTTCGTCTGGAAGAACACATGGTCCGCCTTGTGAATTCCGCTAAAATTCTGGGCATTAAAGTCCCGCACACTCCCGAAGAGTTGACCGCCGCTGCCGTGGAAACCCTCAAGCTGAACAAGCTTGCAGGTGCCTACGTTCGTCCGCTGGTCTTCATCGGAGAAGGTGCCATGGGCGTTCATCCCGGTGACAACCCGATTCGCACTATCATCGCCACCTGGCCTTGGGGCGCGTACCTCGGTGATGATGCTCTGGAAAACGGCATTGCCGTTAAGACGAGCACATACAATCGTCACCACGTCAACGTCATGATGACCAAGTCCAAGGCGTGCGGTAACTACGTTAACTCCGTTCTCGCCAAGACCGAAGCCGTTGCTGATGGCTATCATGAAGCGATCCTGCTCGACACGACTGGTCATGTTTCTGAAGGTTCCGGCGAAAACATTTTCATGGTTAATGACGATGTTCTCTACACGCCGCCTGTTAGCAGTGTGCTTAACGGCCTGACTCGTAACGCCATCATTACTCTTGCTAATGACCTTGGTTACGAAGTTCGTGAAGAAGCAATCACTCGTGACATGCTGTACATTGCTGACGAAGTTTTCTTCACCGGCACCGCCGCTGAATTGACGCCCATCAGTTCCATTGATCGTCGTGAAATCGGTAATGGCAAGGCTGGCCCTGTCGCCAAGATGCTCCAGACCGAATACTTCAAGATCGTCAAGGGTGAAAACCCCGATTACGAGCACTGGCTCCATCGTTATTCGATTTAATTAACTTTTAATTAAGCTGTTTAAAAATGTGCGAGCGCTAGGCGCGAAAATATCCAAGGCCGATGCGTAGTTCCTCTACGTGAGGGTTTGGATATTTTGAAGCAACGACGCGATCGTGCTTTTTTTATCAGCTTAATAGAAAGTCTAGAAAATCGTACCATCATCTGGTAAGTATAGGGGAATCCGGCGCGCAATGTCGGGTTCCCCTAATTTTATTCTATAATTCCAGTAGGGTCCATTCTGCGCGCCATAGAAAGGTAAGCCCATGAGCACTTCGAATCTCACAGCCAAATACCGTCCCCAGACATTTAGCGATGTTGCGGGGCAGGAAGCCATCAAGGCGATTCTTTCCCGGGCCGCAGCCACGGACAAGATCGCTCCGGCGTATCTTTTCTCCGGCACACGCGGGGTTGGTAAGACCACTGTTGCGCGTATCTTTGCCAAGGCGCTCAATTGCAAGAATGCGCCGACTGCCGAGCCGTGTAACGAGTGCTCCAATTGCAGACAGATCACGGCAGGCGTGGCCGTGGACGTCATCGAGATCGATGGTGCGTCCAATCGCGGTATCGATGATGCCCGCCGACTTAAAGAAGATATCGGGTACGCTCCGGTTGAGTGTCGCTACAAAGTTTTCATCATTGATGAGGCGCACATGCTCACCAAAGAGGCGTTCAACGCGCTTCTGAAAACTCTGGAAGAACCGCCGCCGCGTGCCACGTTTATCATGGCGACGACTGAACATCACAAATTTCCGGCTACTATCATCAGTCGTTGTCAGCATTATACATTTAAGATGTTGCCTCAGCCACAATTGGTGGAGCATATTGAAAAGATAATGAATCTTGAAGAGTTGCAGTACGAACCCGGCGCCATGCAGATCATTGCAAAACGCGGTGCGGGTAGTGTGCGCGACTCTATGTCTCTGCTAGGACAAGCTCTTGCCATGGGCTCGGATGTTCTCCGCGAAGAGGACGTGCGCAGCTTTCTTGGTCTGGCCGGACAAGATGTATTCTTCCAGCTCATGGAGGCCATGCATGCGCAGGACCTCGTGGCTGTAGGATATGTACTTCGTCAGGTTCTGGATCAGGGTTTGGATCTCGGATTTTTCCTGCGTGAACTGACCAACTGTTGGCGCAACATGTTTTTGCTACGTCAGGCAGGTGAGGAAGCGTTGCCTTTGCTCGGATTTTCCGGCGAAGAAGCAACCACGTGGATGGATTGGTCCCAACGCTTTGAAGCAGCGCATATCCATGCCTGCTGGCAGATGACGTTGGACGGTCAGAGGAAAGTCATGACAAGCCTTGAGCCAGCTTTGGCTCTGGAATTGTTGTTGCTCAACCTTACCAGTTTGCCGCAATTAATCGATTTGGAAACTATAGGTACTCAGGCAGCGCCTGCTGGCGGCCCTGCGCCACAGCGTCCGATGCCGGGTGGCTCCGGTGGTGGTCAAGGTGGTTATGGCGGTGGCCAAGCGGGTGGTCCTCAAGGTGGACCTTCTGGCGGTGCGCCGGGTGGTGGCTATTCTCCTCCCGGAGGAGGGCAGCGTTTTGCTCCTCCGCAAGCGCAGACTCCGCCCGTAGCAAGTGCTCCGGCACCTACACCTCCGCAACCAGCGGCAGCGCCGACGCCTCCGCAGCCTGTTGCAGCACCCACTCCGCAGGCCGCGCCGCCTGTGCAACCGACTCCGCCGCCAGTTCCAGAGCCGCAAGCTACGGCCCCAGAACCCATTACTCCGTCAGAAGCAACCCCGGTATCCGAGGCTGTCATGCCCGAACCGGTTGTCTCCGCCGCACAGCAGTCGCATACATCTCCTGGGCCGAGGAATTGGCGTGGGTTTCTTGATTTTGTCAGCGAGCGAAACGGTCAGTCGGGTATTAAAGTCGCCTTGCTTCGTTTGAATGACGGCGCGTTGAAGAACAATGAGCTGGTCATTACCTGCAAATCCAAAATGCAGTGTTCGCAACTGTCTGAAAATCCGACGCTTAAAGCGTTGGATGGTCTGACCAGAGAATATTTCGGTCCTATGGTTGAAGTTCGTGTGGAAACAGGTGATATTGCCGTTCCCAAAACGGACAAGCAGCTTCAGGAAGAGGCGGAAAGTCATCCGGGTGTGATGAAGGTCATGGATACCTTTAGCGCCCAATTGGCTTCTGTCGGCTCCCGGAAGCAATAAGTTTACAACGTAATACATTCACAGGAGAAAATAATGAAAGGTATGAACGATATGATCCGTCAAGCGCAGGTCATGCAGCGCAAGATGAGCGAGAAGCAGGAAGAGTTGAAAAACATGATCGTCGAGGCATCCAGCGGTGGCGGCATGGTCACGGTCAAGGCTACTTGTGGTCAGGAAATCACCGAAGTGATCATTGAAGCTTCTGTCATGGAATCTGGCGACACGGAAATGCTGCAGGATCTCGTGATGACAGCGACCAACGAGGCTCTCAAGAAATCCAAAGATACCATGGAAACAGAACTCAGCTCCATTACCGGCGGCATGAATATCCCCGGCCTTTTCTAGGAGCCGGAATTGCAAAACCTTCCCGGTCCCCTCAAGGCGGTTGTTGATCAACTCTCCAGCCTTCCCGGTATCGGACCAAAATCCGCGTTGCGCATTGCCCTTACCCTGCTCAAAATGCCCCGAGAGAAGGCTGGCGGGGTAGGGCAGTCCATCATTGATCTCAGGGAGAATCTCTGCCTGTGTGAAGAATGCGCGTGCCTTGCTGAATCCAGTCCTTGCGCCATTTGTGCTGACCCAGGACGTGACGAGCATCAGCTGTGTCTCGTTCCCGAATGGGACGCGCTCCTCGCCATGGAAGAAATGGGGATTTACAAAGGGCGCTACCTTGTTCTCGGCGGTCTGCTGTCACCTTTGGATGGGGTAGAACCCGGCCATTTGGAGATCGAGCGGCTTCGTCGGCATTTGAGCAAGGGGGACATTAGTGAATTGGTCCTCGCCCTTGGCGCGACTTTGGACGCAGAATCCACGGCTTCTTACATCAAAAATCTGGTAGATACCAACTATTCTGGTGTGGAAATCAGTCGTTTGGCTCAGGGTATTCCCATCGGTGCCGAGGTCAAATACATGGATAAGGAAACACTTAAACAATCTTTGTTGCACAGACAAAAAGTGTAACAAGTCTTAGTAATTATCCATGAGTGACGAGTTATCTTACATCACCGGCGCGGAAGTTCAGTCCGTCGTCTATCATAATAGCGAAAACGGCTATACCATCGCCCGCGTACGTGTGAAGGATGAACCTGGTACGGTTTCCATTGTTGGTACAATGGGCGAACTCACTGCCGGGTCCACCCTCAATTTGCACGGCGTTTGGACGACACATCCGAAATTCGGGCGTCAGCTTGAAGTTCGGACATTTGAAGAGGCTCGACCTGCCACGGAAAATGGCGTCATCAAGTTTCTGCAATCATCCATCAAGGGCGTTGGCGCGAAGACCGCGGCGTTAATTGTGGAAGAATTCGGCGTCGAAGTGCTGGATGTGCTTGATGATAATCCAGAAGAACTCCTCGTTATCAAAGGGATTTCCAAGAATAAACTGGAAAGCATCATCGAATCATGGGGAAAGCAGCGGGAGATCAAAAACCTGCTCGTATTTTTGCAGACCCACAGTGTTCCCACCACATTTGCCGGGAAAATTTTCCATCTTTATGGCGCTCAGGCCGAAGCCAAGTTGCGCGAGAATCCCTATGATCTCGCGTACGAAATCCGCGGGGTCGGGTTCAAGACCGCCGATATCATGGCTATGAAGCTCGGCTTTTCGCCGGATTGCGCTCAGCGTCTTGAGGCGGCAGTTATCTACCATATGTTCATGTACTGTGAGCGCGGTGGGCATATGTTCATCCCAAAAGACAAGCTGATGGCCGATGTGGCGAGGATGCTCGATACCAGTGACTTCGATAAACTTGAGCTGGCGTTGTTCGGTCTTGAAGAAAAGAAACGTATTCGTATCGAAGACTTACCGGAACAACAAATTTCTGATGCTGTGTATCTCATGCATTTTTTCCACTATGAAAATGAGATTACGCAACGCCTGTATCAGCTGATAAGCCACCCGACGCCTGTCAGCCGTAAGAAGATCGACAAAACTTTGCCGCGTGTGGAAGACAAGCTTGGATTCAAGCTGTCCGACGAGCAGCGAG
Organism: Pseudodesulfovibrio sp.; assembly: GCA_022712855.1. Taxonomy (GTDB): domain Bacteria; phylum Desulfobacterota; class Desulfovibrionia; order Desulfovibrionales; family Desulfovibrionaceae; genus Pseudodesulfovibrio. Next base: position 9,637 of record JAFLJT010000193.1, read on the forward strand.
AGGCCGTGTTCGAAGCGTGCAGCAACAAGGCATTTATCATCACAGGTGGCCCCGGTACTGGTAAAACGACCATTACCAAGGCGATCATGCTCACGCTCAAAGAGCTTGGGTTGAAGATCAAACAAGCTGCGCCCACAGGGCGGGCTGCCAAGCGCATGTCCGAGGCTACAGGGGAACAAGCTCTGACCGTGCATCGGTTGTTGCAGTACCAACCGAACGGTGGTTTTCATTATTGCGAAGATCAGAAGCTCAAAGCCGATGTGTTGGTGATTGACGAAGCGAGTATGGTTGATGCGCATCTTTTTGTGGCCATTCTGCGTTCATTGCCGCATACATGCCGCTTGATTTTAGTTGGTGATGTCAATCAGTTACCGAGTGTTGGCCCGGGTCATGTTCTCGGCGATCTCATCAATTCCCGCCGTATCCCGAGTGCTGTTCTGACCCATATTTTTCGGCAGGCTCAGGAAAGCTTTATCGTCGTCAACGCTCATCGCATCAATAACGGAAAATTCCCTCGGCAGCATCCGCAGCAGGCTCCGGAGGCAGATTTCTTCTGGATACCGCAGGAGGACTCAGTCAAGGTGCAAAAGCTTATTCTGGACAGCGTCTGCGATCGTATCCCTCAACGATATGGACTCGACCCTCTTCGGGATATTCAAGTGCTGACCCCGATGCATAAAGGGGATGTTGGTACTCAGGCCTTGAATATTGCTTTACAGGAACGACTCAATCCGCCAAGTCCGCACAAGCCTGAACTCAAACGCAAGTTCAATATTTTCCGCGAAGGCGATCGGGTCATTCAGCTCAAGAATAACTACGATAAAGAAGTATTCAACGGTGACCTTGGCTGGATCATGGAAGTTGATCCTGATAATAATGAGTTGTTTATCGAGTTCGATGGCAACCGGGTTAGCATCGAGGCAAGCGAGTTGGACGAACTCGGACTGGCCTATGCCATAAGCGTGCACAAGTCGCAGGGGAGTGAATATCAGGCGGTGGTCATGCCTATTGTCACCCAACATTTTATGCTCTTGCAACGCAATCTGCTCTACACCGGATTAACCCGCGCCCGCGAGTTGGCCGTTCTTATCGGTAGCGATCGAGCTTTTCAAATTGGTCTGAACAATGCCACGGCAGGCACGCGCAGCACGCACCTTGCGCATCGTCTTCGCACTATGTTTGATCAGAATCGATTGTTATAAATTATCAAGAATCATTCCCAATAACTTGCAATTCTGATGGAAAAGTGGTGAATTACTCACTGGCTTTTATGTGGTTACGTGTGTCCTCATTCAGGGCACGAGATAATATACTTAAGATTATTCATTAAAAGGGGATATCATGCTCAGCAGTAAAATGCAGGATGCGCTCAATGCGCAGATGAACTGGGAAATCTATTCGGCTCACATCTATCTTTCCATGTCTTCTCATTTCTCGCAGGAAGGAATGGGCGGCTTTGCTCAATGGATGTTTGCCCAGTATCAGGAAGAAATGTTCCACGCCATGAGGTTCTTTGACTATATAAACGAAGCTGGCGGCCATGCAAAGCTCGCGACTATCGAATCTCCGCCGCTGGCTTGGGAAAGCCCGCTGGCTGCATTTGAGCAGGCTCTTGAGCATGAGCAGGGTGTCACCACGCGCGTGAATGCGCTGGCAGACCTCGCCATCGAAGAGAAAAGTCACGCTGTGGGCATTTTCCTGCAGTGGTTCATCTCCGAGCAGGTTGAGGAAGAAGACACTGTTGGCGATCTCGTCGGCAAGCTGAAGATGCTGGGCGACGGCGGCGGGTTGTTCATGCTCGACCGCGACCTCGGCACCAGGGTGTTCACACCGCCGACCAAAGCGTAGTTGAAATACATATTGGCCGGGCACTCATACTGCCCGGCTTTTTTTTGATGAGAGAAAGGATGCAAATATGTCCGACACAAGTATCAATATAGTAATTGGCGGCGCGGCAGGCCAGGGGCTCGCTACAGTGGGCACGCTTATGGCGAAAGCCATGACCCGGGCTGGCTATCATATTCTGGTCAACCAGAAATATATGTCACGCGTCCGTGGCGGGCATAACACCTTTACCATTCGCATGGGACCAGATCCGGTGGTTTCCATTACTGATGATATCGATATTCTCGTGGCTCTCGATGCTGAAACGCTGGAATTGCATAAAGACGATCTCAGAGAGGATGGTCTCGTCATTCATGGTGATGACATTGATTCTGCTGGATTCAATGCGTTGCGCATTCCTTTTAAAGATCTTGCTTCAAAACCCTTATTTTACAACATCGTCGCACTGGGTGTTCTTGGTGGCGCTGCTTGTCAGGATAGTGCAATTTTTGAAACACTTCTCAGCGAGACATTCAGCAAGAAGGGCGACGCAGTGGTTGAAGCCAATGTCGATGTCATTCGTAAATCATTCGAATGGGTCAAAGAGCAGAAAGTTTCCTTCTCCTGCATTGCGTCTGCAAAAGAGAGTAACACCGACAGGTTGATGCTCAACGGCAATGAAGCTATCGCCTTGGGCGCGCTGGCTGCCGGATGCAATTTTCTTTCTTTTTATCCCATGTCGCCATCGACTTCAGTGGCCGATACGCTCATCACCAAAGGGCGCGGACTTGGCCTGAAATATGAGCAGGTTGAGGATGAAATAGCTGCCATGAACATGGCAATCGGCGCATCCTATGCCGGGGCCAAATCTATTGTGACAACATCGGGTGGCGGCTTTGCGCTGATGGTTGAAGGTATCAGCTTAGCAGGTGTTTCAGAAACGCCGATTGTGACTATCATCGTTCAGCGCCCCGGCCCTGCAACTGGCATGGCAACGCGTACAGAGCAGGGCGATCTTAATCTGGTTCTTTATGCCGGACACGGAGAATTCCCTCGCGCCATATTCGCGCCTGGGAATGTGGAGGAATGTTTTTATCTCACCCACCGGGCCTTTGATCTGGCTGAGGAATATCAGACGCCCATGTTCATATTGTCTGATCAATTTTTGGCAGATTCATATGCTGATGTTGAAATGTTCGATCTTGATACCTTGCCTGAGACAACCAAGCCACTACTTAAAACGGAATCAGAACCGTATAAACGGTACGAGTTAACCGAGGATGGTGTGTCGCCACGCATGATCCCGGGGTATAGCGAAACGCTCGTCAGGGCGGATTCTCATGAGCATGACGAGATGGCTGCGGTGACTGAAGACGGTGCCAATCGCGTACTTCAAAACTCCAAGCGCCTCTCCAAGGAATCAGGCTTAATACAGGACGTCATCGGCCCGGATCATTACGGTGAAGAAAAGCCGGATGTCCTTCTTATGTGTTGGGGAACTTCACTGGGCGCGTGTCTTGAAGCCGCAGATACATATGAAGGTAAATCCATAGCAGTGCTTCATTTCAAGCAGGTTTACCCCCTGCGCGAAGAGCAATTCATGGATTATCTGGAAGCCGCTGGTGAAGTTGTGGCCGTGGAAGGGAATGCCACCGGTCAGTTCGCCAAGTTCGTGGCTCAGGAAACCGGATTCAGGGTTGGTAGCTATATCTTGCGTTTCGACGGTCGGCCGCTTTCGCCGCAATATGTCCTTAAGGGACTCAACTCCATTATCTAGAGCCTCTTAGCCTTGAAAAGGCTTAGTGGCTCTGATGCATTTCATTAAAATAATGCGTCATTTATTTCAATTAGTAATCTTGTTTCAAGATGAAAATGCGCTAGCGGAGGAGTAAAATATGGTCTCTATCGAACAATACGGTGAATTTGAAACCTCGTGGTGCCCCGGTTGCGGTAATTTTTCCATTGTGAAATCACTCAAAAAGGCGCTGACAGAACTCGATCTGGCACCCCATGAAGTGATGGTATCGGCTGGCATTGGTCAGGCCGCCAAGACGCCGCATTATATGAACTGTCATATGTTCAACGGGTTACATGGCCGTTCTCTGCCAGTTGCGCAGGGCATGAAAATGGCGAACCCGGAGATGACAGTCATCTGTGAGTCCGGCGATGGTTGTTCTTATGGTGAAGGTGGTAACCACTTTTTGGCTGCCATTCGTCGCAACCTCGATATCACGCTGCTGGTACACAACAACCAGATTTACGGTTTGACCAAAGGGCAGGCCAGCCCAACAACCGTTCGTGGAATGGTGACAAAGACTCAGCCCGATGGTGCGCCGTCGGAAGGGTTTAATCCTATTACTGTGGCCGTTGCCATGAAGGCCGGGTTTGTGGCCCGTGCGTTCAGTGGCGAGCCGGATCATTTGGTTGAAACCATCAAGGCTGCCGTTAATCACAAAGGGTTTTCGTTGGTAGATATTCTGCAACCTTGTGTTTCTTTTAATAAAGTGAACACATTCGCATGGTACAAAGAACGCAGCTACATCCTGGAAGGGCATGACACCCGAGATTGGTGTGGCGCCATGGAAAAGGCTGATGAATTTGATGAAAAGATTCCGTTGGGGATCATTTATCAGAATGGGCGGCAACCCTTTAGTAATGTCGGCCAACTTGCGACGCAGTCGTATAACAAAGATGACTTGAAGGCTGTTTTGCAGTCGTACAGATAGAATAGGGGCCTGATGGCCCCTTTTCTCTTTACAAAATCGTACAACTTTGCAAAACCTCTCTCTCACGAAGAAATCCCCATTTTACGAGGTTAATATGAGCAACGACGCAGAAAAAGTTATCTATTCGATGTACAAAGTGACCAAGCGTCACGGTCAGCGTGAAGTGCTGAAAAATATTTCACTTTCCTATTTTTATGGCGCCAAAATCGGCGTGCTTGGTCTCAACGGTTCGGGTAAGAGTTCCTTGCTCAGAATTTTGGCTGGTGAGGACACGCAGTTCGAAGGCGAGATTCAGGTCAAAGATGGATACACCATCGGCTATCTGGAACAGGAGCCGCTGGTAGACGACACCCGCACTGTTCGCGAGGTCGTTGAAGAAGGCGTTGGTGATATCATGGAGATCATTCGTGAATACAATGAAATCAATGACAAATTTGCTGAACCCATGGAAGCTGACGAGATGGACGCACTCATCGAGCGCCAGGGCAAAGTCGGGGAACTGATGGAAGCCAAGGGCGCATGGGATATCGATTCTAAGCTCGACATGGCAATGGATTCTCTGCGTTGCCCTCCCGGCGATACTCTTGTTTCCGTCATCTCTGGTGGTGAAAAACGCCGCGTGGCCCTGTGCCGCCTGTTGTTGCAGTCCCCGGACATCCTGCTTCTTGACGAACCCACTAACCACCTTGATGCTGATTCCGTTGCATGGCTGGAGAAATTTCTTTCCACCTTCCCCGGTACTGTCATTGCCGTCACTCATGATCGATACTTCCTCGATAACGTCGCTGGTTGGATTCTTGAGCTTGATCGCGGTCGCGGTATCCCCTGGAAGGGCAATTACTCCTCCTGGTTGGACCAGAAGCAGAATCGTCTTGCTCAAGAGGGCAAGGTCGAAGCTGATCGTCAGAAGACGTTGCAGCGCGAGCTTGATTGGATCAAGTTGTCGCCCAAGGGCCGTCGCGCCAAAGGTAAGGCCCGTATCAATGCATACGAAGCCATGGTCAGCCATGAGAGCGAACGCTTAGCCGATGATCTTCAAATTTACATTCCACCGGGACCGCATCTCGGCAAGAAAGTCATCGTCGCCGAAGGCGTGACAAAATCCATGGGTGACAAGCTCCTCGTGGAAGACATGAACTTTATTCTACCTCCCAACGCCATTGTTGGCATCGTTGGTCCCAACGGCGCAGGTAAAACCACGCTGTTCAAGATGATTAATGGTGAAGAAAAACCTGATGGCGGCGAGATGAGCATCGGTAAAACCGTTGAGATGTCTTACGCTGATCAGGATCGCGGATCGTTGATTCCGGGCAAATCTGTCTACGAAATCATCAGTGAAGGCGCTGAGTTTATCAAGCTGGGCGACCGCGACGTTAATGCACGCGCCTACTGCTCCCGCTTTAACTTTGCTGGGCAGGATCAACAGAAGATGGTTGAGATACTATCTGGTGGTGAGCGCAATCGCGTTCACTTGGCTCAGATGCTCAAGTCCGGCGCTAACGTGCTGCTGCTTGATGAACCGACCAACGACCTGGACGTCAACACCATGCGTGCCCTTGAAGATGGTTTGGACAACTTCGCTGGCTGCGTATTGATCATCAGCCATGATCGCTGGTTCCTCGACCGTGTTGCAACTCACATTATCGCCTTTGAGGGTGATTCCAAAGTGATCTTCATGGAAGGAAACTACAGTGATTACGTCGCAGATCGTAAGAAGCGCCTCGGCGTGGATGCGGATCAGCCTCACCGGATCAAGTTCCGTAAGCTGACAAGATAATAGTCAGAAAATGATAAATGAAGAAAGCCCTCTGCCATTTGGCAGAGGGCTTTCTCTATGGGGATGAAGTGGCTTCTTGTGAACCAAGGGGAGGTCTCCGGTCTACTGCCACAGAATTTCCGGGCTTTGATTTGGCGAATTTATTGATGTGTGCAGCACGTTCCCCAATTTCCATGAGAGAACACTGGCCGCAAATTTCGATGACACCTAAGGAGATGGACACAAGAGGGTAGTTCCGTTCTTTATCGTCACGCCCCTTGGCCTTGATCCAGCCTCGTTCCTGATCTTCCGCGCAGTAGCGATTTTTGACAACTCGTCCGAAGCAACGGATGACTGATTTGCATATTCTTTCGACTGATTCCGGGTTGGTGATGAGGACAAAGTCATCGCCCCCGATGTGGCAGAGACGGGCGTTTTGGCCTGCGTGTTTTTTAGTGGCCCAGCTGAGAATATCTGCAGCTAGACGGATGATATTATCGCCGTTTTTGAACCCGTAAGTGTCATTATATACTTTGAAATGATCGAGGTCGGCGTAGATGATACTGAACTGCCTTCCCTGTGCGATCCGGCTTTCCACTTCCTGTTCAATTGAGAGATTGCCGGGAAGGCCTGTCAGGGGATTTGTTCCCTTGGCCATTTCCATTTGAATTTTCGCCATTGCATTCATCATATCCTGAACTGAAATCACGCCGTAAAGCTGAGCTTTTCGAGTGACGATGATGTCATCGTATGCCTTGAGCGGTTCTCGTTGCATGGCTTTTCTGGCTGCCTGTTCCACTGGCATGTCCATGTCAATCATGAGGGGGGTGTTGTCCATGACGGTTTCAATAGGGCGTTTGTGGTAGAGGGCGACGCCGTACTGAGATGAGAGTTGGCGGTTGAGATGATATTCCATGACCAGACCGCGAGGGATATTGTTTTCTGCGACAATAATACAGGGGAACCTGTTATTTTGTTTGAAGAACTTTTGTGCGTCAGAAACAAGATAGTTCGAGGTAACCGCGTGTGGTGGTTTCGCTAAATCTCCGACAGGGAGTGAACATGAAATGGATTTTGTGGTGATGTCTCCCACGGATTGAAGGTCGAGACATTCCTGCGACAATCCGGGCTTGGGGCGTCCCGGCTTTGCCAGAAAAAAGCCCTGTCCACAGTGTACCCCGATATCCTTGAGGCATATTGCCTGTGCCTTTGATTCAATCCCTTCGCCGATAATTTGTGAGCCTATTTTGTCAGCAAACGTGACGGTTGTTTCTACAAGGGCTCGTTTTACCGGATCTTTGTGGATGCCATCAATGAGAGATTTGTCGAGCTTGATGTATTCTGGTTGCAGTTCAGCAATGGTTGTTAACCCAGCGTATCCAGCACCAGCATCGTCCACGGCAACCTTGAACCCCTGACTTCGATAGTGATCAAGGGTGCGATAAAATAGATCAAACTCCTGCACGCTGTGTCTTTCAGTGATCTCGAAGACAATATTGTCCGGCGACAGCCCTGCGCTTTCCATCAATTCCAAGGTTTTGCCAGGGGTGAATTCAGGATCGGCCATGGTCTTTGGATGAATGTTGAGAAAGAGTTTTTGTCCCTCTTCCAGCGGTCCCGCATTTAGGATAGCGGATTCTCGGCAGATTTTTTCCAGAGCGAACAGACGTCCAAGTTGCTCAGCCGTTTCAAAGAGAACGACGGGGGAGCGAAACGATGATTCTTGCGGTCCACGAGTCAGTGATTCCCACCCGAGAATAGAGCCTGTTTTGAAGTTGAGAATCGGTTGGTAGTGTGTGCTGATGAGACCTTGCGTGAGGATGGTGTTAAATTTGTCGGCGATGGCGAGGGTTTTCATGTTGAGTGGAATTCGGAGCATTCGCCTCGCTTCATCAAGTGCTGTGTTGAGCCTAAGGTCGGTCATGGTTTCGGGAACGAAGTTAAGGCTCGAATAGCCCATGCCGAGATCAATCCCTAATCCTGTATGACGAATCATGGTGGTCTTGAGGCTGTTTTGCGCCTGAAGTTTGTATTCATAGGCCATATCTGCCGGACTGGTTCGGTTGGCTAAAAGAATAGCCACTTCTCCATGCCCAACAATCATGACTACCGGGGCGCAACATTCATTACCATCATTGACTGTCTTTTCGAGACTTTGCCGTAACTCCTGTTCGAGCTGGTCAATAAATCCCTGACCATACATTTCTTTTAAAATGTTATAATCGTTGATGGCTATGAGGATGAGAGCGAAGCTGGGCGTTCTTTCTGCCCCTTCTTTCATGTGTGTAGGATCTGGGTAATTCATTGGCAGGTTTGTCTCGTGCTCAGTGGCTACAAGATTCTGCATGAATCGAGAGAGGAGAGTTTTATTCATTGGTTTCGGACCTTGTTAAAAAGGAATTGGTTCTCCGTTTTGTTTGTACTCTTGTACATCGCTAAAGAGGGGAGTTGTTACCGTTTCGTGACGGTAAGGTGCTCTTTTGAACACAAAAAAAGGCGGCCGCTTTAAGCGACCGCCTTTGGTGAATCAATTTAGTCTTGAGACTTATCTGTAGTACAGGTTCCGTCCACCGATGGTCAGGAATGCCTGATGCATATTCTTGCGGATATCCTTACGGCTCCATACGCCTTGAATATGACCGCGTGAGAGCGCCTTGTAGCAATTGTGGTAGTCGGGCGGGATCTCAACGCCTGTGGTCTCCTTGATTACGCCGGGGCCAGCAAAGCCGAGGCGGGAAGAACGCACTGCATACTGGTAGGGCGAACATCCAAGGAAGGATGCTACCGGGCCAGCATAGGAGTTGGTATCGTACAAGACGATGTAGAGTCCGCCTTCCTCGATGTACTTGCGTACAGCCATGGTGCAGCGGGGCATCTGGATGAGACCGTTAACGCCTTCCTGGATGCGAATGCCTGCGGTGCCATGCACGTATGCCAAGAACGGCTGGTGCTTGGTCTGGGCAAGTTCGAGGGCGCGGATAAACTTCTCGCCTTCTGCTGCGCCGACTGAGCCGCCGCGGAAGTTGGCAATGAGGGTCGCGCAGGTCAGGCGAGTGCCTTTCAAAGTAGCGTTGAAGGTCATGCAGCTACTTTCAAGGCCCGTCTTTTTCTTTGCTGCGTTAAGACGCTCTTCAAAGTTGGGGAAGCCTGTGGGGTTACCAGAGGCGATATCGCGGTTGAACTCACGGATGGAACCGTGATCAAAAACGTTGTTGAGATACCACTGGTATTCCATGGGGAAGTTGTAGCCACAATTGGGACAAACTCCGGAGAAATCCGTGAAGAGATCACGGGCCCAGATGTCGAGACAGCCACGTTTCTTGGAGTGAGGACAGGATATTTCCCGGTCGATTTTTGCTTGTGGGCTGACGTAATTATAGCCTTTTTCATCAACCACTTCCGTTGATTTGGTCTTGGACAAACCCGTCAATTCCAACTCTTTCTGTCGCTCAACCGTGGACGTTACGCCCATCTTTTTGAGCACAGAAGTGTATGTCGAATTGATCTTGCCTGTGACGACGTGGAACTCGTCGGTGGCCTCTTCGATGAAGCGTGCAATTCTTTGTTGAAACGGTCTGATCAAGCCGAACTGGACCGCAGAACTTGTGGTGGAGACAATACCACTGCTGGTGGCGTTGAGTTTCTCCATCATGGAACGGTTGTCTTGGTATGCGTGCTGAGCCAGTTTGCGGTACTTCTTGAAGCGCCGTGCAATCAGGCGTCTGCGGGCGTCATCATTGAGCCCCCAGCGGACGATGATGTCGGCATGCTTCTGAAAATGGCGCATGGCGACCGCACGGAACAAACGCATGCCACGGACGGACAGGGTTACTTCATCCGTTGCACGGATAACCTGTTCGCGGACTTGCTTATAGAAGTCGAAATGATCTGCGCGAGCACCCAAGGCGGGTTCTTCGATGATCTCATCAATATAGCCGTTCGCCAAATTGTCTTGAGCAGTAATGCGTTGGGACAATGCGCAGGACTCAATGAGTTCTACCGGAGCACGCTCGGAGCCTTTGATGCGGCCTTCGATGGCGGCAGCGCCTTCGGGCGAAATGACCGAGTAATAACCGTGTGAAAGCATGAGCCGTTTATCAGCCATGCCGATGGCTTCTGCGCCGCCGGAACCGCCTTCGGAGAAGATGGCGATAATCGGGACTGGCAGGCCTGCCATTTCATAAATGTTTTCAGCAATCTGCTGGGCAGCACCGGGGAAATCCTCAACAGGGTAGGAGCCGGGCGTGTTGACATAGGCGTGGATGGGAATCTGTTCCCGGGCCGCGACCTTCATGTATTTCAGCGCCTTGCTGTTGCCCCATGGCTTGATGGAGCCGCCGTTGCGGAACTCCTGCCCATGCCCTTTTTCCTGCCCCACGACCATAACCGGCTGGTTGATGATCTTTTTGCCTTTGCGACGGGTGATGTAGGCACGAGCAATGAGCATTCCGGGATCGATGGAATGTTCGTCCTTGCCGCCGATCTCAATGTAGTTGTCATAGACATTTTCAAGGATGTCTTTGAGGCAACTGCGCTGGGGGTGGCGGACAATACGTACCTTGTCCATGGCGGTCAGCTGCGTGTCGATAGCAGATTCCATGGTTGCCAATCGGCGATCCAGGGAATCCACGGCCTTTATGGCCTGATCTTCTGTGGCAGCTTGATACTTGTCGGGGAACTCGAGGATTTCCTTGGAAAATGCATCAAGCTCAGGGCGAGATGTATTGCCAAGGATATCGCGGGTGTAGTTGATCCGCGCCGAGAGTTCGGTGAGTTTTTTATCTATATTCATAATGTACCTGTTTAGAATTCAAGCAGGTTTTCAGTTTTTTCGATGAGGAACGGGATGTTGGATTTCATGGCAGAACCACGGGAATCAGCACCGTTCAATTTGAGGTCTTCCAAGAACTGGAGGCCACGTTCCTTGGCTTCTTTCAAATCTTTTCCCCAGATAATCGCAAGGGCGAGGTTGGGGTCGTATTCAGTCGGAATCTGATACGCTCTGTCCAGAGGGACGTGCGTGTGGAATTTGACCCAATCATGTTTGGTCCAAGCCAATTCCTCGATCTTTCCAACCCATGGTGCAAAGCCGTCGTCTGTGTCTTCGGCGATGAGGCGGTATTCGATGCTGACGCCCTTAAAGCTGACGTCATCCTGCGTGTACCCAAGGTCTTCGCCAAGACCGATACGGATTTGTTCACGAATAAGATTAACGTCTGTGTTGCTCTTAACGGATGAAATGTCAGCGGAAACGCCGTTTTCAACCTGAATTCGGGCGTTGACTTCCATAAGGAATGGCTCACCGTCCGGGGTGACGATCCATTCCCAAGTGCCAACGTTGTCGTATTTGATCTCTTTAGCGATAGTGAGCGAGTATTCAGTGATATCGCGAATAAGCTTCTGGGCATCAAAGGCGTAAGTCAGGTCCTGCGGCCAAAAGCCGGGAGCGACTTCGATGCGCTTTTGAAGACCGGGGCTCTGCACGGAGCAGTTACGCGTACCGAAGTGGACCGGGTTGATACCGGTACGGTCGGACGCGATCTGCACTTCAAGATGATTGAAGTTGAACATGCGCTGCTCGATGAGCACGCCTTCATCATTGAATGTGCGCAGGGAGAAGCTGCGGATACGACGATAGGTCTGCCTGAAACGGGCCATGTCTTCGCATTCGTCAATACCCATGCCGCCACCGCCAGCCGATGCCTTGACCAGAACCACAGGCCGCTTAATGCCCATTTTAGTCTGGAACTCGAAGAGGCTTTCAGCAATAGCTTCGGCCTCAAGTTCATCGTAAATGGCTCTGTCGGAGCCAGGAACTGTGGGGATATTCAGCTTGCGTGCAAGTCGTTTGGTGTTGATCTTGTCGCCAAGATCCCGGATGACTTCCCACGATGGTCCAATGAACATCATTGGTCTGTCACGCTCGGTCACACGGCGTGCAAATCGGTAATTTTCCGAGAAAAAGCCGTAACCGGGGTGAATGGCAGTTGCGCCGGATTCGTCGGCGACAGAGAGAATGTCTCCGGCGTCGAGATAATTTTGGATGCGGTAGAGTGACGACTCGCCACCAAGCTTGCGGGCGACATCTACATGTCCCGACAGTGCATCTTCCTTAGTATATACTGCGACAAAGGAAATCCCAAGTTCAGAGCATGCTTCCATGATCCTGACTGCGATCTCGCCTCTGTTCGCGATGAGTACTTTATTGCCTTCTATGCTCACGGTGAATCTATATCTCCTGAGATGACGTTTCGAAGTTGCATTAAATAGCTCTTATAGCGTGTTCTGGCAAATTCTTTAGACTTTCTTTTTAATCAAATATTACAAGTGATTAATCTGAAACGTTCGTTTGAATTTTTAGGTATGGATTTTTCACTAAAAAATAGGTAAATAATCGGTCCGCTCGGACCGCGAGCGCTTGAATTGGCATAATTGGCAATCTGCTTGATATTGATCGGAAGGAGTAAATATATGGATTACGTAATTGTCGGAAACGGCGTCTCTGCAATCGGTGCTATCGAAGGAATTCGCCTCCATGATACAATAGGGAAAATCCTAGTTGTAAGCGATGAAGCTGTCCCTACCTATGGTCGTCCACTTATCTCCTATTACCTATCAGATAAAATTAAATTTGAAACCCTGCCGTTCAGGCCCGAAGAATTTTATACGAAAAACGGCGTTGAGATGAAGCTCAGTTCCCGAGTATTGTCCATCGATACCACAGGGAAAGAGTTAGTCCTCGATAGCGGAGAGAAGATCGGCTACGGAAAGCTTCTGATCGCCACAGGCGGTACTCCGGTCAAGCCTCCCTTGCCGGGAATAGAAGGGCCTGGCGTGCATAACTTCACCACTGTTGCCCACGCCGAAGCGCTCAAGGAACTGGTGGACAAAGTCCAGAAGGTCGTCGTCATCGGCGCTGGTCTTATCGCACTCAAGGCAGCCGAAGGGTTTGCCGAGAAGGGCGTTGATGTCACCATCGTTGTTCGCTCCCGCATCATGCGTACATATTTTGATGAGACCGCTGGCGAAATGATTGTAGAGCATCTCGAAAAGAACGGCATCCATTTCATGCAGGGCACTGGGACCAAAGAAATCGTTCGTTTGAAGGACGGGACCATCAAAGGCGTGGAAACTGATCAGGGATTGGTTGAAGCCGATGTTGTCATCGTAGCCGCTGGTGTGCGCCCGAACATGGGACTTGCAACTCAGGCTGGCATTACCACGGAGCAGGGCATTCGCGTTGACGATTACCTTACAACCAGTGATCCCAATGTATTCGCAGCAGGCGACGTGGCTGAGGCCAAGGATCTGCTGACTGGCGAATACACCGTGCGTCCCATCTGGCCCAATGCCTACTCACAGGGCCGCTATGCTGGTTTGAACATGGCCGGTGCCGACAAGCCTTACACGGGCGGCATGTCCATGAACTCCATCACATATTACGGATTGGCGACCATCTCTGTTGGCGAGACAAATCTTGATGACGATGAAGAATATGAAATCGATATTCACCTGGATCGCGAGAACGGCGTTTACCGTAAACTCATATTCAAGGGCGATATCCTGGCTGGTTGCATCCTGATCGGTGATATTGATGCAGCGGGTTTTTACACCAGCTTCATCAAGAACGGATTCATTTTGGATGCAGAGGCCAAACAACGGCTCATGGAAGGTGACCCGTCTCCCGCATTATGGCCTGACGAATTCATCGAAGCCATGCACAACAATCCTTAAGCCGAACTACGGCTGCAGATAAAGGCCCGATTGCGTCGTTGCTGCAACAAGTTCAAACCCTAACGTATAGGAAATACGCGTCGGTCTTGAACTTGTTTAGCGCCTAGCACCCGAACCTTTCTCCGCAGCCTTCCAGATTTAAGTTGTATTCAACAAAAAGGGCCGCACTCAGTGCGGCCCTTTTTTATTTGATTACTTGGACTTGTGGGTGAAGACACCGTCCCAGGCGTCTCCCGGATGTTCTTCTTTCAGATGTTCACATCGTTCTATGTATATGTCGTACAATAGTGGTTCTGTTTCCAGTTCTTTGAGTTCCAGGAATACCGCGCGCGCTTCGTCGAATTTCATGCTGAGGTAGAGATCATGCGCAGTTTCATACTTCTTCAATTCCTCTTCACGCTTTGCGGCATTCCCAAGGGTGTATGCTGTATAGATAGTGATAGGCTTTTGCTTACCCTTGACGCGGACGCTGTCGAGGATGCGGAAGTAATACTTGCCCTCGCACGCATCCACGATTGTTTGGCTGACTATAAGTTTTTGGCCGTAGTATTTGGTGAGACTTTCCAGGCGTGAGGCGAGGTTCACGTTGTCGCCAATGAGGGTGTAGTCAAAGAGATCGGCTGATCCCATGTTGCCCACTCGGACAGAACCAGAATGAATACCGATACCAACTGCGATGGGAAACCCATATTTTTCAATGAAGAGTTCATTGAGTTCATCGAGTTTGTCTTGCTGGATTAACGCAGTTTTAAGGGACTTTTCCTGATGATTTTCGACATCCAGCGGTGCGTTCCAAAATGCCATGACGGCATCACCGATGAATTTGTCGAGGGTGCCTTCGTGCTGAGTAATGATCCGGGTCATAGGCGTCAGGTAATCGTGCAATAAATCTGTCACCTGTGTCGGTGTCAGCTTTTCTGACAGCGAGGTAAAACCACGCACGTCAGAGAACTGGATGGTGATATCTTTTTCCTGACCTTCCAATGAAAGAGAGTCCGGGTCATCCATGATTTGAGAGATAACAGAAGGAGCAAGGTAATGAGCGAATGCGCCGTGGATGAATTTCTTTGCGTGTTCTTCGCGCCAGAATTTGATCATCGTGAGCAGCAGGAACGTCAGTGCGAGGTTGATAAATGCATACAGCGGTGAAATATAGAGCATTTCCTGAGTATACAAATAGACTGAACCAAACCACATACCAAGGCTCATGCATACGAGAGGGACAAGCATCCATGCAGCTCGTGCCCACATAAGAAGGAATGTTGTAATGATTCCAGCCGCGAGCATTCCCAGGAATTCTACTCCTGTTGCCCACACTGGCTTCTTGAGGAATTCTTTGGACCAGATATTGTCAACGATAGTGGCATGCGCCTCGACTCCGGGGAAACTCGTGTCCAGAGGAGTGGATCGAATATCCTTGAGACCTGCAGCCGAAGTGCCGATGAAAACAATTTTACCGCGCAACGCACCGGGTTTCAGTCTCTTATTCAACACATCGGTTGCGCTGATATATTCAAAAGTTTTTGATGGTCCTCTGTAATTAATGAGCATTCGTCCCTGTTTATCCGTGGGGATAACAGTCTTGCCAAAACGGATAGATTCAATGCCTTCAGTTGACATTTTGATGACCATGGACTTGATGCCCGTAGCTTGCATGAGAGCAGCCAGAGCGAGGCTTGGGTAGAATTTTTCATTCCAGGAAAAGAGCAAGGGGACTTTGCGGTAGATGCTGTCTTCATCTGCGGCAATGGTAATAAATCCAGTTTGTTGAGCAGCCATTGCTAGAATGGGTTGCGGGCAAATCGCTTCTTCGGCTTTGAGTAAAACATCATGAGGCGATGGAGCGCCTGGAACAGAAAGAACCGCGACCTTGGCGGGTTTGATAAAACAATCAGTCGTGTTTTTTACGACCCCGTCTTCTTTATTAAGAGCAGTGGTCAAAAAATCGAATCCAAGGACAAAGGGGCCTGTTTTTAAGTACTGGGCCAGGAGTTTGTCGTTATCCATAAGAGAGTCTGGAAGGCCTTCAATTTTAACATCGAATTTCAACTCTTTTTTGAGTTGTTTGATCATAACAACAGGTGATGTTTTATCTGGCTCTACAAAAATAATATCAGTTGCAACTGAGACTGCACCATACGCTTGGAGAAGTTTGAGCAGCATGGCAACACGGTATCTGGGCCAGGGCCATTGGCCCATCTCAGCCAAACTTTTTTCATCAATATCAATAAGTACAGGTATGTTAGTGGCATTGTCTGTGTGATATTTTATGAGAAATTGATCATAGAGTTTGTGGTCGAGAAAGCGCAAAAATTGGGGCTGATTGGCAAAGAGCACGAACATGAGAGCTGATGCAGCGATACCCACGGCCAGCAGGATCAATTGATCTTTTTTAAACGCTTTTTTGAAAAATCCAAACATGGTGTCCATCCCGACTTTTATTGATTTTTTCTAGACTTTACAGTTAATGATGCCATATTTCTAAAGAAATTACATTTTTTATTGCCAAATTGCGTACAATTTAATAATGTCTCTGTGAATTATATGTAATTTAGTGTCTAATTCACTGAAATTGTTGTCGATGAATTATTTCGACATGATGATTTTATACACACTGGAGATGGCTTTGAAAAGGCTGCTCGTTATTTTCATTCTCACCCTTTCTGTGGTGACAGTTCTGTCGACAGGCAACGAAGCTGCTGCGCAAGAGGAACTCGATCTTAAGCTCGACGTTCTGCTTGAAGAGCTTGTGGGCAACCATGATCGGATCAAATCGTCTGAAGCTATGCTTCAGGGGATGAGGCATCGCTACGAAAGTTCTCGTGGTGGGTGGTTCCCTCAGATTGAAGCCACTCTTGAGGGTGGTAAGGAAAATATCAGTAAGCCCCGTGCGTCTGAGACTCATATGAATCGTAACGAACAGACCCTGAGTGCAACCCAGCTTATCTACGACTTTGGTGGTGTTTCGGGCACCATGGATTCCGCAGCTGGTCAGGTGCTTGAATATGAAGCACTCCTCACGCAGGCTAAACAGGAAGTTCTTGCTCTTGGTATTACAGCCTACCTTCGTGTTGTCAGGTCTCGTGAATTGCTGAAGTATGCCTTTCGTTCTGAGGACAGCATGAAAGAGTTGTCCGGCATGCAGGAAGTGCTGGTTGAACGTGGAGCGGGCTACTCTTACGAAGAGCTTCAAGTAAAAGGACAGCTTGCTGGAGCACAATCTTACCGAGTTACCCAGCAGCGCGAACTGCAAAGTTCCATCAATAATTTCAAGTCCGTATTTGGCTTTGTTCCTACAACTGGTCAAATTAATGTGATGAATACCGTTCCCGTACCAAGGCAGTACCTGCCAGGTAATGTGGACGATGCGATTACTACTGCCTTTGAAAGTAACCCCTCGTTGCTTGAAACCAAATATTCAATTGAGCGTCTTAAGGGTGACCTGAGATCTCAGGAATCAAATTATTATCCGAAGTTTGATGCAGTGCTCGAAGCAGAGCGTAAGGAAAACGACCAAGCCAGCGCCGGTGTGCGGACAGAACAACGCGGTACCGTCCAAATTTCCTATAATCTTTTCTCTGGTATGCAGGACACGGAAAACATTCGCGCAGTCAAGTCTGATATGACGGCTGCCCGCCGTACGTTGCTTGACCGTCGTCGTACGGTTGAAGAAAGCGTTCGCAATGCATGGCTTGAGCTGACAACACTTCGTCAGAACTCCGAATTGTATGAGACGCAGGCCAACATTACCTGGGAATTTCTTGGACTCGTCAAAAAGAAAAAAGCGACCGGCGAAGAAGTTCGCTTGCTGGATATCCTGGTTGGTGAACGTGACTACATCACTGCCATCAGTGCCAAGATCGCCACTGATATCGATATCATTATTGCCGGGTACACGCTCTTATATGAAATGGGTCTTATTTCCAAAGACATCACCGAATTATAGAAAGTTTTCAGTTTTTTTGCGCTGGTTTTACATGACATCCACCATGTGTGAGGAGTTGGCATGAACGAGCTTTTCAGACGGCTGTTCCGTTCAAAGCCACTTGCGGTGGAGATCATCGTTGCGTCTTTTTTCGTCAATCTACTTTTCCTTGCTTCTCCCATCTTCGTCATCCAGATCCTTAGCCGATATATCGGGTATGGATTTGATGGTACGCTGTATACATTGACCGCAGGTATGCTCATAGCCCTTGTTCTGGGCCTGGCATTTACCATAGTTCGAACCCGTATGTGTTCTGCTATTAGTACCGAGCCTGATCGGATGCTGCAGTCTGTGGTCCTGGATTCTCTCTCTCAGATCAAATCTTCCGCACTGGAGCGTATACCGCAGGCAAAAGTTCAGGAAGTTATGGCCGCGCCACAGGTTGTTCAATCGGCCTATGAAGCTTCACGTATTGCCTCAATGCTGGATATGCCATTTTTCCTGTTGTTCATTCTTGCCGTATTCATGCTCAGTCCACTGTTGGCGATAATCACATTGTTCGCTGTCGTATTCACGGTGTTAGCAGGTAAGATGAATATGGACGCTGCTCGTAAGTCAGATCATGTTTTTCGTGAAACCATGGTCCGGCATCGTGGTGGTGTGAACTCGGCTATCAGTGGAGCAGAGACAGTTCGCGCCTATCATGGTGGTGGATTTCTTAGAAAGATTTGGGATGAACAAGTCGCTAGAATGATGGACTTAAAGGGGCAGATTGTCCTTCAAAAAAGTTGGTCGCTGGCTGTTGTGCAGAGTCTCAGTTCTCTCCTTAAAGTTGCTGTTTATGCATTTGGTGCCAAGCAGGTTGTGGACGGTGATTTGACTGTTGGAGCCCTTATTGGCGCAAGTATTCTTTCTGCCAAGGCGTTGCAAATTTCTTCAAGCTTCATGCAAACAGTGCTCATGCTGGGTAAGGCCGATGATGCCATGCGCATGATCAATGAATTTGTCGGGTTGCCCCGTGAGTCCAACGGTGGAACGGCCATGAAACATTTTTCTGGCCGTCTGGAATTCAAGGATGTTGCCGTTGCTTTCCCCGGTGCCACTGGGCCGCTTTTCGAATCTTTGAATCATATTGTCGAACCAGGCACAGTGGTCGGTATTATTGGTGCTAATGGAGCAGGAAAAACGACTCTTTCCAAATTGGTCGTCGGTTTGCTGGATCCCGGTCGTGGGCAAATACTGGCCGATGGAGTTGATACTCGCCAGTTGGCACCTGAGTGGTGGCGCAGGCAAGTCATGTACCTTCCTCAAGAGCCATCTTTCCTTAATGGTACATATAAAGAAAATATTACCATGCTCAATCCTGAGATCGAGGAAGCTCGACTCAATGAGATTGTACGATTGTCTGATCTGCGGCGTTTTCTCGATAGCAGTGCCACGGGCATGGAGACGATGATTACTGACGGTGGACGGAGTTTGCCGTTGGGTATTCGTAAGCGTCTTGCCATAGCAAGAGCTATGGTTGGCCAAGGCCGACTTGCTGTCTTTGATGAACCGACAGAAGGGTTGGATGTCGAGGGAAGCGAAGCTGTTTTTCAGATTATGAACATCCTGGCAAAAGAGGGTGTGACGCTTCTTCTCGTTTCCAGAGACCCCAATATTATGAAAGGTTTCAGCACGGTTGTTGATCTCAATAGTAAACCGGTGCCAAAGATCGGAATTGTCCAGAAGAAAACTCCGGCCCCTGAACCGGGTTCGGCATTGAAGTCATAGGCTGACGTCATGGTTGAGAATAACGAAAAATCGGGTATCGACAAGACCACACGGGTATTCTTTTATCTGTGCGCGGCTTTCTGTGTGAGCTTCTTTGTCTGGGCTTCCATAGCTCCTCTCGACATTGTCAGTGACGCTGTTGGAGAGGTTATTCCCAGCTCGCGGGTTAAACGGATCCAGCATCTTGAGGGTGGTATCGTCCGTAAGATCAATGTCCGTGAGGGCGATGTTGTTAAGGTCGGACAGCCTCTTATCGAGCTTGAGGCCACAGCCAGTGATTCTACTGTTGAGGAACTCAATGTCAGGGTGACCTCTCTTCAGACAGAACTCATGCGCCTCGAAGCTGAATCCCGGTGGTTTGATGATCCTCAAGCTTCAACAAAAGAGGGCACGGAGAAAGTAGAAAGGCCCAAGGGAGAGCAGGTTCGAAAACTGCTTGTTAATCCGTTTAGTGTTGAACTCACTTTTCCCACAGAGCTTCAAGCTAAATCTCCTGAACTCGTTGCACAGGCACTTGAATTATATGACGCCCGGCGCGAGCGGTTTGTTAACGATATTGGTGCACAACGGGAAAAAATCAATCAGCGCGAACAAGATATTAAAGAAATTAATGCGCGTGTCCGTAATCAGCGGCAGAACCTTAAGTATGTCAGAGAGCAAATCTCCATCAGTGAGGAATTGCTCAAGGATAAGCTGACATCTCGATATAAGCACCTTGGATTCTTGAAAGAAGAATCCACGCTCGTCAGTAAGATTCAGGAAGATAAGGCAGCATTGGCACGTTCCAAATCAATGCTGGTGGCTGCTAAAGATAAATTTGATCAAATTTCCAACACGTTCCACGAGGAAGTGCAGGATGAATTGCGCGAGTCAAGCCGTGAATTGCGCGAGTTCACCCAGCGTATGCGCAAGATGTCAGACAGCTTGCAACGCACTGTCATTCGTTCTCCAGCCAATGGTATTATCAAATCCTTTTATATCATGGGTGAAGGTGAAGTTGTTCAGCCAGGTATGACAGTGCTCGATATCGTTCCCGCTGGTGACAAGCTCATTATCGAGGCGCATCTGGCTTTGGGTGACATCGGGTATGTCCAGATCGGCCAACCGGCCACAGTGAAGCTTGCAACGGGTGATGCCCGCATGTTCGGCAATCTTGATGGAATTGTGAAGAGTATTAGCCCAGATGCTATTACTAAGCCTGAAGAGGGGACCTATTACAAGGTCCTTGTCGAAACCGAACAGGATAGATTCGAGAAAGATGATTTACGTTACCAGCTCTACCCGGGAATGCGTGTCCTCGTCGGTATCAAAACTGGCGAACGAACTGTGATGGAGTATTTGATTTATCCCTACTTTGATACCCTGTATCATGGGATGCAAGAACGATAATTCTTTGAAATCGCAAAGAATAAAGCCGGGCATGCCCGACTCAGATTGATGACAAATCTCAATCTGGCAGGCTGCTGAGAAAGGTTCGAGTGCAAGGCGCAAAAAAAGATCAGGGCCGAAGCGTACTTCCTGTACGTTAGGATCTGATCTTTTTGCAGCAACGCAGCAATCGGGCCTTTGTCAGCAGCCTGAGTCGGGCATGCCCGGCTTTTTTTGTGTCTTATGAATGGATTGATTAAACGTTCTTGAGGACCATCATACAGCCGAGCAGGAAGACCAGAACAAGGGCCAGCTTTCGGTAACCATGATCTGAAATATGCTTGTATGCGAACGTACCAAGAAAGATACCTACAGCAAGTGCTGGGAGTGAGACAGTGAAGTAATTGATGACTTCACTGGTAATAAGGCCTGAATAAGCATGTGTGGCTACAATACTCAGTCCTGTAATCAAAAAATAGAAAGCAAGGGTGGCCTTGGTTTCATCTTTCGACCAAGGTTGCAGAGTGGAATATATGATGACAGGGGGGCCGCCTGCACCTGTGGCGCCACCTAAAAGACCTGAAAGGAATCCGGCTGTAATAGTCGAAGGAAGACCGAGTTCTCGCAAGGCTGGCTTGGCTATGAACTGATACGCAGTGAAGCTAATCATGATAACGCCAAGTAGAATTGAGATTGAATGCGGGGATATATGCTTAAGAGCGAACACTCCAAGCGGGATGCCGGGGAGTGTCGCTATGGTGAGTATGACGATGTTTCGAACGCGAATCGAAGCTCTCAATTGGATGCTGAGAGTTATACAGACACCCATGGCGAGCATGACAACGAGAGGGATAACGGTTTTGATGGGCAGGATCAGTCCAAGCAGGGGGAGGGCGATAAGGCCGAACCCAAATCCGGTAAGACCTTGTAAAAAACCGGCGAGGACAACGATGGATGCAATAGCAATTGTTTCAAACATGGGGGAGCAACTACGCTAAAATAGTTGCATTGCCAACAACTCTTCGGTGCTGAGAATCAAAGAGATAAAAAGGGTTGCATCCAAAATAGCTCAGAGTGTATAGGTATGAATAACCAAACGTTGGTAATGTTATTTTTTTCATTTATATCAGGAGGTTCTATTATGGCTATTGTCATCGATCCGGATGAATGTATTGGCTGTGAGTCTTGTGTTGAGATGTGTCCGGAAGTTTTTGAAATGGATGCAGACGGGGAAAAGGCTATCGTTATCGACGAAAATGCCACTTCCGATTGTGTCGATGAGTCCATTGAGACGTGTCCCAATGAGGCTATTACTAAATAACCATAGATCTCTGTGGAAATAAAAAACGGCCGCACTTGTGCGGCCGTTTTTCTTTTTAGTGATATAAGTAGCCAAAAAGAAAAATGTGAGCGTATAGTTGGTGTTAACCTAGGTCGGTGCATTGATGTTTTATCGGGAAAGAGTCCAATGGTATTCTCTAGCTATCCTCTTAATTCTTTTAAGTGGAATCTCTTTCTCCATCTTCGGTTTTATCTCCTTGCGTCAGGATGAAGATGACCGAGTTCAAAATGCTTTCTTTCGTGAAATGGATAATCGCTACACTTCTTTGGATCGAGAACTCAATCTACACAAGGAATTTTTGTTTGGCCTGAAGGGACTCTTTGACGCCTCGGATTTTGTTTCCAGGATAGAATTCAAAACGTATGTTGAGTCAGCTTCAAAACGTATTGGGGGACTCCAGGCTGTAGAATGGATCCCTTATGTTCCGAAAAAGCTGCGGAGTGCTTTCGAAAATAAAGTTCGAGATGACGGCTATCCTGATTTTGTTTTTACTCACCGCGGAAAGAAAAAGCACATGGTCTCTGATATTGAGCGAGATGTGTATTACCCCGTTTATTATGTGTACCCATATAAAGGCAATAAAGCAGCCTTTGGCTTTAACCTTGGGTCAAGCTCAGCGCGGCTTAAAACACTCGTTCAGGCTCGTGATACAGGAAGTGCCGTGATTACTCCGCGAATCACGTTGGTGCAGGAAAAAGGGAGTCAGGGCGGTGTATTACAGTTTGTTCCTGTGTACGAGAGAGCCTCGAAAACAGTGGCTGCTCGGCGTAAAAATCTGAAAGGTTTTGTACTCGGCGTCCATCGTCTCGGCGATATTGTGCTTGGCTCTCTGGAGAAAATTGGTAGCCAGGGTGGTGGGATAGGTTTTTGCATTATTGACGCATCTGCGTCTGGTGGTGAGAAACTGTTCCAGAGTAGCGCCTGGACAGTAGATTCTAAGGCAAACAAATTTTATTATGAAAAGGAACTCTTCGTTGGTGGACGGACCTGGAAATATCTTGCTGTTCCAACAGATGAATTCATCGCCCAACACATTACATATAGGCCCTCTAGTTTTCTGGCAGCTGGTATTATAATCAGTATCTTACTTGCCGCATACTTACGCCAAAGGGCCAATGAACTGAAAGAGACCCGGAATGTCACCCAGGCTATTATCGACTCCTCTTTGCATAGTATGGTCATGATTGATCCAGTTGGCACTGTGCTGCTGTTTAATCCTGCGGCAGAACGTACTTTTGGATATTCTAGTAAAGAAGTCATTGGTAATAATGTTCTCATGCTCATGCCAGAACCGTACAAAAGCAACCATCCGCAATTTCTTAAAAATTATCTGTCTACTGGAAATAAAAAAATCATCGGTATTGGGCGTGAGGTTGTTGGGCAAAAGAAAAATGGGACCATTTTTCCAATATACTTGTCAGTCAGTGAGATGAATAGTTCTGTGGGCGGTCGACGCTTTCTCGGGATGATCATGGATATCACCAGGCAAAAAGACGATGAAATTGCACTCATCAAAGCAAAAGAGATAGCCGAAAACGCAAACCAAACAAAATCTGAATTTCTCAATATCATGAGTCATGAATTGAGAACACCAATGACTATTATACTTGGTTATTTGCCACTTCTTATGGATGAGGCAAAAATACCGGCGGACAAAATTATCGTACAAATTGCTGGTGAGATGGACCGTTCCGGTAACCATCTCCTGACGCTTATCAACGATCTATTGGATATTTCAAAGATTGAGGCAGGTGGTCTTGATTTAGACCTACAGTCAGTCTTCATACCTGACAGTCTTGCTGAGATGAATGAGATGTTCCGCGGCAAAGCCGAAAACATTGGAGTGGCTTTCACTACTCATTCCGGTAATATTATAGTTCTGGCCGATCCTGTCCGTCTACGTCAGATTCTTATTAATCTTGTTGGGAATGCGATAAAATTTACGGCTAAGGGTAGTATTTCCATCATGGTGGAGGCAACTGAAAGCGAAGCAATCTTCAGCGTCAAAGACACTGGTGAGGGGGTTGCAAAAGCCGACATCGATTTGGTTTTCGACGTGTTTCGACAAGTGGATAGTTCGTCGGTTCGTGCAGCAGAAGGCACTGGCCTAGGTTTGGCTATTACGAAACGTCTGGTAGAAATGCACGGCGGAGTCATCAGTGTGGAAAGCGTACAAGGTGAGGGATCTACATTTTCATTTACGATACCATTAGCGAAAAATAAGGAAATGTTATGAGTACAAAAGTCTTGATCGTCGATGATAACGATGGTGTTCGTCGCATGATCAGAATGCATTTGGACATAGCTGGAGAATACGAAGCACATGAAGCC
>JAFLJT010000265.1 GCA_022712855.1 Pseudodesulfovibrio sp.
CCTTCGGCGTCGAGCTTGTCCCATTTGTTCAATACCAAAATGGACGGAATTTCATCCAAATCCATATCGGCAACGATAGAGCGGACGGCTTCGACCTGTTCTTCCACTTCGGGGTGGGAGGCGTCGCAAACGTGCACGAGCAGATCGGCTGATTCAAGCTCTTCGAGGGTGGCGCGGAACGCTTCCTTGAGATCCGGCGGTAAGCGGCGGATGAATCCTACGGTATCGGTGAGCACGACTTCGCGTTCTTGTGGGAACCGAATGCGTCGGCTGGTTGGGTCGAGGGTGGCAAAAAGTTTGTTCTCGGCAAGAACCTTGGATTGGGTGAGCGTGTTGAGCAGCGTGGATTTACCCGCGTTGGTGTATCCGACGAGTGAGACGATGGGTAGTCCGGCCTTGGCGCGACGGTCGCGGGTCTGGGTACGGTGTTTGCTGACTTGTTTGAGTTCTTTGTTGAGACGCGTCAGACGGTCTTTGGCTCGACGGCGATCGGTTTCGAGCTTGGTTTCACCCGGGCCGCGTCCGCCGATGCCGCCCATGAGACGGGACATGGCGGCATTTTTTCCAACCAGACGGGGCAGGGTGTACTTGAGCTGTGCCATCTCGACTTGGAGCTTACCGGATTTGCTGGTGGCGTGTTGCGCGAAAATGTCGAGGATAAGCTGCGTGCGATCAAGGATCTTGCGCTCGGTCACCTCGGCAAGGTTGCGGATTTGCGTGGGCGTAAGTTCCTGATCAAAAATGATGACGGAAGCATTGGCCTGCAACGCTTTGACTTCCAGCTCGGTGAGTTTGCCTTTGCCCATGATGAACTTGGGGTTTTGCTTGCGGACACGCTGGATCATTGTTCCGGCGGCGACGAGTCCGGCGGTGTCGGCCAGTTCGGCAAGTTCTTTGAGCGAAAGCTCTTGAACGGGGCGCGGGGTCTTGTCGACGCTGACAAGGAGCACGCGGTTTTCGTCCGATTCGGTATCCTTGGAGTCCATCTGACGGCTGAATTCGGCTTCCAGCGCATCAACAATGGTGCCGAGATCGAGGTCCATACGGTCCCAGCGAGTGGGATCGAAAATTTCGTATGTCTTGTCTTCCGGGTTGGGCGGCAAGAGGTGCGCTGTCTGGGCGGAAACGGGAAATCCCTCGGCCACGGTGAGCGAGGTGACGGAATCGAGCCGCAGAAAGACCATGTCCATGAGATCTTCTTGGGAAAGCGCTTCGTCGTTGAGATGAGTGTGGAGTAATCGCAGTCCGCGCAATCGTCCGGTCGATAGGCGTTTGCGCGGCAATTCCGGAATGTAGATGGCGCGATGATCGCCGACGATCACCATGGCAACATGTCCTTGGCGGTCGATGAGCAAACCGATCTGACGGCCGGTGTCGGCACTCAGTTCGGCCAACTCGCGAGCCTGCTCATTGGAGTAGTTCCCATCGGTGGGAAAGTGCCGTTGATGCAAGCGCATAAGCCGCTTAATTTGATTGGGCTTCAACCCCTGAAGGTTGCCCTGGGGCTTTTCTGCGATGACGATACTCCCTATTTAAAACAAGAAAGACAAACACTACAGGTATAGCATTTGCCTTTCAATCTTTTGTTGCTCTTTGCCGTGAGACAATCGACGTTACGCGTCGTTCTCAGACAAGTATTTGGTGATCATGGCGTCGTATTCACTGACCAACTTGAAAGTCAGAGTTGCCATTTCTTTACGGAATTTCAGAGAAATACCGCCGTTCTCTTCGATCTCTTTCTGCACTACGGGGTAGTACTTGGGATCGGGAATAACGCAGATGGAGTGGAAGTTTTTGGCTGTGGCGCGGAGCATGGTCGGGCCACCGATGTCGATCTGTTCGACAGCGGCTTTGAGGTCAAGACCTTTGGCAACGGCGTCAGCAAAGTTGTAGAGATTGACGCAGATGAGATCGAAGGGCTCGATGCCAAACTCGCGCAGAGTCTCCATGTGACCATCATCATCCTTGTCGGCAAGAATGCCGCCATGGATGTTCGGGTGCAGCGTTTTTACGCGGCCGCCGAGGATTTCAGGAAAATCGGTTATGTCGCTGACGGATGTGACGGGCAGGCCAGCATCCGCGAGCATTTTTTTGGTGCCACCGGTGGAGACCAGTTCACAACCGTTGTCGGTAAGGAATTTACCGAATTCGGCCAGACCGGATTTATCGGTGACGGACAGGATAGCTTTTTTGACAGGCAACAGGTTCATGCACAGTCCTCTCTTAATGTTTTGAGAGGTGGTGCCAGATTTGTTCGCCAAAGGCAAGCCGCTTATACAGGTGAATCCCCGTTTTTCCCCCGCAGATCAGCAAAAACAGCAATAGGCAGTGGCGGGTTGTTCAGAAATATTCGACTGCTAGGCGCCCTGAAAAATATTGGGCATGCCAATGGGCAGGCTGTTCAGAAATGTTCGAGTGCAAGGCGCAAGGGAAAAACAGGATCAAAGACCGATTAGCCGTTAGCGATGCTTCGAGCTTTACGGATATCGAGAGCAGAGATGTATTCTTATACGCGAGAGTCAGGTTCCGCCATCCTAAGAAATGTTGGGCATGCCGACGGGCAGGCTGCTGGAAAATATTCGAGTGCTCGCTTTTCTCGTATCTCCCAAAAGGACACACCTGCGCTCAGGCTGTTCAGAAATGTTCGAGTGCTAGGCGCAAGGGTAAATCAGGATCGAAGCGTATTCTTATACGCGAGAGTCTGATTTAGCCGCAGCAACGACGCAATCGGGCGTTTCTGAACAGTCTGAGCCGCCGAGGCTGGTCTCCCGCCCCGATCATCAGACCGGGACAGGAAACCAACGGGGAGGGGAGACCGTAGTTAGGACTGAAGCGTGTCGAGCATTTCGGTCGCGGCTTCAAAGTCGGGATTCATTTCGAGAATCTTCTCGAGATGTTCCCTGGCCGCGTCCTTCTGGTCGAGACAAGCGAGACAGCCAGCCAGCGAGTAGCGCACTTCGTGCTTCGCCGGGTCGATCTCAAGGTAATCCCTGAGATGCGGGATGATCTCTGCTACACGGTCCAGTTCATGGCTGAGCCTGATCAGACTGAACAGGGCAACCATGTTTTCGGGATTCATCTTGATGGCCTCGATGAACATAGAGAATGCGTTCTCCATTTCACCGTTCTCCATCCTGATGAGAGCGATCCCTGAAAGACTTTTGTCGGTCGGTTCAATATTGTGGGCCTTTTCGTACATCGTCATGGCTGCGTTCAGTTCGCCGCGCTGCACGGCTACTGTTGCCAGTCCGAGGTACGGATCGGGGTGTATACCATTGGAGCTGACGGCCTTCTTGTAGTATTCTTCAGCCTTGTCGAGCTCACCCATGAACAGGTAACACTCACCGAGTTCCTTGTTGATTTCGTAATCCAGATGTCCACTCATGTCGTTTCCCCTCCATTTCTCCTTTACCCGTTGGAACGAGTTGAAAGAATCGTTGTGGGCCAAATTCAGCCCGCGACTGTTCTTAGCAATCGGTGTGCCAACTCTTTGTGATTTAATAGAAAAACACAGTGCTGGCACTTCTTTCCCTCTTTTGCTTAATCGATAGTCACCTGTTTTATTTGGTTTTATTGATTTATGATTGGTTCCAGAGATGAAGGGAGGCTGAATCTTCCTCTTGAGAAACACGGCATTTTCTGCCTGCCCATTACTATAGAGAGATGAGCGCACCATTTAGACGGCCCTTTGAAGCCGTGTTTTTTCTGACACTCCGACGTTCTCAGATTAACGTAATTATTATAGCTTGTTACGCGTTTGGAACGCTAGTTGCTAAGTCTCCCCCCAGTTCGGCGGAAAAATATTCCCGCCAGACCCTAAAAGTAGCAAGGAACGTAGGAGGAACAAGGCATGAAGGGACTTTTTGGAAGCCACATACAATTGACAGGCACGGTCATGAACCTGCAGCTGGAACGTCAAAATCTCGT
>JAFLJT010000353.1 GCA_022712855.1 Pseudodesulfovibrio sp.
TTTGCCCATGGCATCGAGAGTCTCGAAGGACTTGGGTGCCTTCACCATCTCGGTGTCGTCGGCGAGGACGGAGCGCAGTGCGGAGTGCGGACAAACGAATGAGCACTGGTTACACTGAATACAGTTTTCCTTGACCCATTCAGGCGTCATGATAGCAACGCCGCGTTTTTCGTATTTGGATGTCGCTACGGGCATGGTGCCGTCATGGGAGAATGCGGAAACCGGCAGGTTGTCGCCTTTCTGGCCGAGGACCGGGCGCATGACGTCTTTGACGTATGCCGGTTCTTTGCTAGCCTTGGGCGCGTCGTCTTCAAGCTTCTTCCATTCCGCTTTAACCGGAATCTCAACGATGGCGTCCACTGCGTTATCAACGGCAGCGTTGTTCATGTCGACGATCTTCGGTCCTTTCTTGCCGTATGCGGACTCGATGCCTTCCTTGAGCAGAGTGACTGCTTTCTTGAAGGGAATGACATCTGACAGTTTGAAGAATGCTGTCTGCATGACCATGTTGATGCGTCCGCCAAGGCCAACGCCTTGCGCGATTTTGACTGCGTCAACGGTGTAGAACTTGAGGTTCTTTTCGGCCATGGTGCGGCGCATTGCTGCGGGCAGCTTGGTTTCCATGTCTTCGGCGGTCCAGGGAGAGTTGAGGACGAAAGTACCGCCGTCTTTGATGCCTTCAAGAAGGTCATACAAGTTGACGTAGCTCGGATTGTGACAGGCGATGTAATCGGCGTCAGTAATCAGATATGTGGACTGGAGCGGTTTTTTACCAAAGCGCAGATGCGAGATGGTGATGCCGCCGGATTTTTTGGAATCGTAGGCGAAGTAACCCTGTGCGTACAAATCGGTGTTGTCGCCAATAATCTTGATCGCCTGTTTGTTCGCGCCGACAGTACCGTCAGAGCCGAGGCCCCAGAACTTAACCTGAACGGTGCCTTCGGGTGTGGTGTCCACACACTGGCAGTCGAACAGGGAGCTGTTGGTGACGTCATCGACGATACCGACAGTGAATCCGTGTTTGGGCTTGGCGAGGCTGTCGAAGACAGACTTGACCATGGCCGGGGTGAATTCCTTGGAGCCGAGGCCGTAACGACCGCCGACGATCTGAGGAGCGTTCTTTGTGCCAGCGTAAGCAGCAACAATGTCCATGTACAGCGGATCGCCCAGAGCGCCGGGCTCTTTGGTGCGGTCGAGAACTGCGATCTTTGTGACGGTCTTGGGAATGACGGACATCATGTGTTTGACCGAGAAGGGACGGAACAGGCGGACCTTGACCAGACCGACTTTTTCGCCAGTAGAGTTGAGGTAGTTGACTGTTTCTTCAGCGGCTTCACAACCGGAACCCATAGCGATGATGATCTTTTCCGCTTCGGGATGGCCGACGTAATCGAAGAGTTTGTATTTGCGGCCCGTGATCTTGGCGACTTTTTTCATGTAGCCATCAACGATGTCCGGGATGGCATCATAATATGTATTGATAGTCTCGCGGCCCTGGAAGTAGATGTCCGGGTTTTGCGCGGTGCCGCGAACGTCCGGGTGTTCCGGGTTCATGGAACGGGCACGGAATGCATCCAGCTTCTCGGTGTTGAGCAGCGGTTTCATGTCTTCGTAGTCGATGACTTCGATTTTCTGAATCTCATGAGAGGTGCGGAAACCGTCAAAGATGGACATGAAGGGTATGGATGCTTCCAGACTCGCGAGGTGCGTGACCAGCGAGAGGTCCATGACTTCCTGAACGGAGTTGGAAAAGAGCATGGCAAAACCGGTCTGGCGACACGCCATGACGTCCTGATGGTCACCGAAGATGGACAGAGCATGCGCAGCGAGTGCGCGGGCGGATACGTGGAATACGCCGGGGAGCAGTTCGCCGGACATCTTGTACATGTTGGGGATCATTAGCAGGAGGCCCTGCGAAGCGGTGAATGTGGTGGTCAGTGCGCCACCAGCTAGGGAGCCGTGGACAGCACCTGCTGCACCGGCTTCAGATTGCATCTGGCGAATCTGTACTTTCTGACCGAAAATGTTCGTACGTCCCTGTGCCGCCCATTCGTCGGCGATCTCACCCATAGGGGTGGAAGGGGTAATGGGGTAAATGGCTGCCGTATCGGTCATGGCGTATGCCACGTGAGCTGCGGCTGTGTTGCCGTCCATTGTCTTCATCGTCTTCTTGGCCATTTTTTTCTCCGAGTTTGATATTGGACCTGAATCAACCAATAAATTTATTTCGGTTCACCAGTCTTTTGTTGCGAAAAACTCTCCCTGCCTTAAACCGACAAAAATCGGAAAGGATCACAGAAATTCATTCTCTGTGGTAGGACCGCAATCAAGGAGAGATTCACATTGTTGCGTATTTTTTTCACCCTTTATCCGTTTCGGGTCAAGCCCTTTCGGTGCCGTTGCCCGGCTAATCCATGCCACTTACCGAATAATGGCCT
The DNA here is from genome assembly GCA_022712855.1 of Pseudodesulfovibrio sp. GTDB lineage: Bacteria > Desulfobacterota > Desulfovibrionia > Desulfovibrionales > Desulfovibrionaceae > Pseudodesulfovibrio. The sequence goes on from JAFLJT010000353.1 coordinate 2,439, forward strand.
AAATAATGACTTTCAAGAGCTGCATTTTAGCTGATTCTCACTCAATAAATTGTATACGAAGAATGTTGCAAGAACCGTTGTTTACGGTCAAAGTGCATGATCTTTTCAACGATTGAGAACTGAAATGGCAAAGAGCAATACACATATCGACAACCGGCGCACGCTTTACGCCATCCTTGCGAGCGGTTTTTTTGTGTCGCTTGGCATTGGATTGTTGTCGTTCACGCTGCCGCTTATCAGTCTGGATGCCAAAATCAGCGGGGCATGGCTCGGTACAGGGTTCGCCGGTTTTTTCCTGGCACGACTGTTGGCAGGGCCGATTGGTGGAATGTGGGCAGACAAAGCCTCCCCACGCGGTCTCTTGCTTGTCGCTTTTGGTGTTGGCACGTTCATTCCAGCTCTCTATTTCATCCACCCGACAATCATTACATTATATGGAATCCAATTTTCCCTTGGGCTTATAGCCGGGCTTGTTCGTCCTGTGGGGCTGGCAGTGCTTGGGGGCAATGCGGCTTCAGGATCTCGTCCACATTGGTTTGCACTGCACGCTCTGGCGTTTAATCTGGCAATTTTCATTGGCCCACTCGCTGGCGGTCTGCTGTATCTTGATCAGCTGATACAACCTGTCCTTTTAGGCGTTTCTTTATGTATGGGCCTGGCAGCTTGCACGGTGTTTTTTGGTATTGGGCAAGAGGTTTCCACCCATAGGGCGACTACGGATGATGGTTCGTCTGAGCCTGATAAAAACGACTTTCGAGTACTGTTGGTTGCCATCTTTGGCCGATCTGTGGGCATTGGGTTGACCATTGCATTTTACCCGATATTGCTTTCCATGACACTTGGGCGAAACGGACTCGTTCTCGGAGCGCTCTTTTCCATACCCAGTTTGGTTGTCTGTTGCGGTTTGCCGTTTACCAGCCGTTTTACGAAACAAATGCCCAACGTCAATTTTGCTCTTGGTGGCATGGTCATCAGTGCGCTCGGTCTTTTTGCCATGGGCCTCAGTCATGATGTGGTGCACTTCATTGTTTCAGGCGTTGTCGTTGGTCTTGGTACGACGTTATCGCTGCCCGCGGCTATGGCGCAGACGTCACGGGCGGCGGCTGATCAGGGCAAGGTGTTTGGTCTGACCCATGTCGTGACGGGTGTGGGTTTTGTTGTAGGACCGTTGCTTGGCGGGTTGCTCGTGCAATCCACGCATGCTGTAGGGTTTGCCTTTGAACTGACCGCATTGTTAGGGCTTTTCTGCTGTCTGCCACTACTGGCCCGTCACTATCAGACCAAGATGAATGCACTATTTCTTGCGAGCGCTGTTGGGCTGCTGCTTGTTGTTATTGGTGTTTTCAGGATGCAAGCCAATATAGTCACCACTTCCGAAGATGATGGTTTGTATCGGTACACCGAAATAGCCATGGGGACGGTGGTTAATCTGACGCTGGTCGCTGACAGTTCAAAAGCTGCGGATGATGGGGCGCGGAAAGCCATGGCCTTTATTCGCGAGTTGCAGAATGATTTGGATTTTCGCAATGCGTCGGGGTCTGTGGGCCGCATTAATAGTGGTGCTGGTAAATATTTTGTTGAACCAAGCAAGCGGGCATATGGCGTGATTCGTCGGGCTGTGGATTTTAGTAGCTCAACGGACGGTGTATTTGATCCCACCATTGGGGCGTTGACGACCTCGCCTCTCTATTATGTATTGGATGAGACTATCGCTCACAGAAAGAAAGGGCTGGTGGATTTTCGGCTTGTCCAATTTGATGCGGAGCAAAAGCGAATCCGACTCGCCAAAGTGGGCATGGCGCTCGATCTGGGCGGTATCGCCAAAGGAACAATCATTGATGCCACGGTGAAACTCTTGCGCGGTCTTGGTATCAAGGCAGGTATTGTTGAAGCGGGGGGCGATTTTTATTGTTTCGGCGAGCGCGATTGGACGGTTGGTATTCAACATCCGCGTGATGATAACGTTCATGGCACGGTGTCTGTTCGCGAAAAGGCGGTGTGTGGATCAGGCGATTATCAGCAGTTCGTGAACGTTGAAAAAGAAGGCGAGACAACCTTGCTTCATCACATCATAAATCCCGCTGATATGGAACCCGCAGCCAAGTCGACAGGTGTCACGGTTATCGCGGAAAGCGCAGAGCTGGCAGACGCCATGGCAACGGCGCTGTTCATCATGGGACCACACAAGGGCAGGGCATTTGTGCATGAGAAATTTCCCGATGTTGCAGCCATGTGGTTTTCACCAGATTTAACCATGACCACAACAAACAATTTCCCACAATAAAAGGGCCTTGAATGAATCAAGGCCCTTCGTTTTTTGAGATTGGTATGGGTTTATTTTTCTACAGCATATCCGGCGCGGTTCCAGGCGAGGAAGCCGCCAGCCAGAGCGCGGACATCCCAATATCCGTGTTGTTGCAGATAGGAAGCCGCGATGTTTGAGCGGTAGCCTGATGCGCAATAGAGGATATGGTGACCTTCGTCGGAGAGATCGAATTTGCCAGCAAGGATATCTGCCAGCGGTACGGTCAATGCTCCCGGGATGGTGCCGCCGGATGTTTCGCCCGGTGTGCGGACGTCGACCAGGCTGAGTTCCTTTTTTTGTTCCAGTGAATTCTGTACTTCCTGAGCAGAGTCGATGGACAGGCGATCAACCGGACGTCCGCTATATACCCATGAAGAGATGCCACCTTGGAGGTAGCCAAGGATATTGTCATAGCCGATGCGGTGGAGTTCCGTGCGCATACGGTCATAATCTGTTTGGGAATCTACCACGAGCAGTAGGTCGGATTTAGGTTCGACGACCATGCCGATCCAGTTGGCGAGGCTGGCGCTGAAGCCGATATTGAGTGACCCGGGAATGTGGTAGCCCGCATAGGATGCCGTGTCGCGGACATCCACGACTACGCCGCCTGCGAGCATCCTTTCCTCGAAACGATCTGGCTCCATGGAAAGATCCATGGGGCAGCGTTCCAGAAGTGACGCGCCTTTGGCATTAGTGCCGATTATATGCGTGAAACTTTTGGGGCGGGCCGGGAATTCCTGGCTCATGGCGAGATGAAACCCTTCGTAACGATCAAAGCCGAGCATGAGATTATGGCGGCGTTCAAAGCCAAGGGTAGAGTTCGGTTTGGAACTCATTCCGCGTCCGCATAAGGAACCTGCACCGTGGGCCGGGAAGACTTCCAGATGATCCGGGTAGTCGGCAAACTTCACATAGAGTGAATTGTACAGATTAGAAATTTGTTCATCGAGTCTGGCGTCTCCGACGAGATCGGGTCTGCCTATATCACCCACGAAAAGTACATCGCCTGTGAGGATCATCCATGGTTCTTGCCCTCTGGAAAAATCGGTCACCAGTAATGACAAGGAGTCAGGGGTATGGCCGGGGGTATGCAGTACTTCAAAACCTGCGTTACCTGCTACCAACTTCTGTCCTTCCGCAAGTGGCGTGAAGTCAAAGCTGACCGGGGATGTTTCATACATCATTATGTCGCAGCCAGTGATGGACTTGAGTTCGTGGGCACCAGTGACATGGTCAGCATGGACGTGCGTATCGATGACATGGGTGATTCTCATGCCTTCTTCGCGGGAGATATCCAGATAGTCTTGCACGTCGCGTTTAGGGTCGACGATGATCATCTCGCGGGCTGCTGGGCAACCTATGACATAGGAAAAACAGCCCAGTCCCGGGGTTGTTATCTGTTTGAAATACATATGAACTCCTTCATTGGATGCGTTTTGTATCTACTCGATAATGTAATCACGCAAATGAATTGAGGCAACCCCCCGGGGGTATTTATCCGAGGCGGTTATTTCAGTTCGTCAGCAGCGGTGCGGAACTGTTTTGCCAGATCGTCCAGAACTTCGGCTGCAACTTTGAATGTGGGAAGTTTCTTGTCCGGTTCGCTCAAGACGCGGCGGTAGCTCCATTGGGCTAAATAGAAAAGTTCTGTGTTTGAACAATCGCTGCACGCTTCTTTCAGGCGTTCAATGACAGCCTTCTTGATTTGCTCACGCTGGATGATGGCCTGCTTGAGACGCGCGCTTGGCGTGGAGGTACTTTTCTCGTCAGCTATGGCGTTTTGCAGTTGGACGTTGGAGCGCTCAACAGCTTTTGCTGCTTGGAGGTATTTGCCTGCCATATCCGTGATGGACGGATCGTTGGCAATGGCCCGGAATACAGCTGATGTCTGCTCGATCCTGTCAGCATTGAGCTTGAGCATGACGCCAGTTTCCGCATCGGAAAGGGTGCGGTGCGAGGCTTGACCACCATTCTTGTACTCTCTCTCGTCATTGGCGGCTGTTTCGACAATATGTTCCATCAAAACAGGCGTGTATAACTCATACAAGGACTTGATCATGGTCGGTGTGAACGCATAATCAAGGACGGATTTACGGGCCAATTGGATGTCGTCATTGCGAACGGAAAAACCATCCAGCTCTTGACCGTAGTACATGTTCAACGATTTGGCGGATGCCAATGTGGCAGGCATGCCGTTCTTGTCCTGTGGCATGAAGCGGATCAACATGAAATCAGCCAGTGATTCAACAAAGGTGAAGCTCACCATTGTGTTTTCACTGACTTCGATAACTATGGGAGCCGATTGTTTCGGCTTTGGCGTTGCATTGTGCGTTTCGGAAGCAGCGGATGAATAATCCGGCTCGGCGGACTGTCCTGTATCAACCCATGAAGGAGCCGTGGCTGTCTCAGCAAGGGGTGCAACCACCTGGCGGACAACGGTTTCTTCCTGTTTGGAATCAGTAAAGAGAATATATGCGCCAATGGCGAGGACCAGTGCGCAGGCGATCAGGATAAGAGCATTACGACGTCGATTCATAAGGGCCTCCATTGAGGCTTAAATATCAGGTTATTCTTCCAGTTTCCAGGCGTATTCGTTTTCTTCGTCAGCCTCAGCACATGTTATATCAAGATTACGTAACTCGGCCCAATGGGTTGTCCCTTTGGCGGCCTGTTCGCACATCATACGCATGTGTGAATAATAGTCGAGCAGGGATACCATACGGCTGAGGTCCAGAGTGCCATTTGCGCCCAGAAGCAACAACTCTTCCTTGAGGTCGTGATAGTTGTCATGCAGTTGGTGCATGTACTTTTCAAGCTCCTGAAATTCAGGAGAACAGGGCGTGTGGGCTATGTTGAGAATCTCTCTGATCTCACGCTGAAAATCTCGTGTTGAGATTGTGGCATTTTCTGGCAGTTGATGGTCAAGCATCGCGTGTTCTTGGGATACTTCTTCAATGATTTTGCTGGTCTTTCTGAAGTATTGAATAACCCGGAGCGCCTTTGGAAGTCGTTCAGCTACGGGGTCGGGGAGGTCAAGGTGCTGCATCTTGACGCAATATTTTTTGATAGCGGTGACCAGTGTATCAACGACGGTCTTGTCTTTGATAAAATCCTTGTGTCTGAATTTCGAGGTCAGGGCTTTTTGTCCCATAAGGCGGGTCATTTCGCCCAGGCGGCCTAGCTCCATGAACAAGGCGTCCATGGCAAGGGCCGGGGTTCCGAGAACGTTGTCATCAAGATATCTGGGTTTGCCCTCTTCCGACACTTCCCTGCCAATGTGTTTGTCGAGGAAAGAGACGAGTCTGCCGGTGAATGGCAGGAAGAGTAAAACGCCAAGAATGTTGAATGAAGTATGGAATACCGCAAGCTTGACGGTCATGCTTGTATAGCCGTTGGAGGTTGTCAGTATGTTTATCCAATGTATGAAATACGGCAGTACCAGTATAGCTACGGCCCCTGTCGTCAGATTGAATATGATATGTGCGGCGGCGACTTTCTTGGCATTGTAGGTTGCGCCGATGACTGAAAGTACGGCGGTGGTTGTGGTGCCAATGTTGGTGCCGATGACAGCCGCAGCGGCGCTTTCCAATGTCAAAACGCCGGACATGGCAGCAGTCAGCACCAGTGCCATGGCAGCGCTTGAACTCTGCATGAGCAGGGTGAGAATAAAACCGATACCCACAAAGACGATGAGTCCTGTAATGCCACCGAAGTTTAATGCGGAAAGGTCGATGCTGTTTTCCACTGAGTGAAATGTACTTTGCAAAATTTCGATACCGAGGAAGAAAATACCGAATCCGGTGAGTGCGTCACCAAGGTATTTGCGGCGTGAGTTGCCGCTCGTCAGTCGCAGAAGCGCACCAAGGCCGACCAAAGGCAGGGCGAGTGCTTTGACTTTGACACTGACACCAACGGCCGCAACGATCCAACCTGTGATGGTCGTACCGATGTTACTGCCGAAAATGACACCGATGGATTGGGCCATGGTCATCAGGCCTGCGTTGACAAAACCAATGACCGCCACGGTGATTGCACTGGATGATTGGACCAGTGCGGTGATCATGAAACCAGAAAATAATCCACGAAGTGGTGTCTTTGTCCATTGGCCGAGAATCTGTCTGAGTGCGGGACCAGCGGCATTGCGCATGCCTTTGGTCATGAGGCGCATGCCGAGCAGGAAGAGGCCCAGGCCTCCGAATAGTCCGGCGAGAATTGATAGGGTCATCGGTTGTATGTCGCTCCTTCTGTATTAATGCAGATTAGGACTTTAAAGGGGTAAAATAGCAAAGTAAACCGATTTGTAATTGTTAATCGAGCGTCTTGCGGTACCGCTTGAGGCCAATGACGACGACGATGCACCAGAAAAGAAGGATCGGCCAGAGGTGATGAATAGATTCCGCAAAACCGTTTCCCTTGAGCATGATGCCGCGAATAAGTCTGAGATAATGGGTGAGAGGGAGGACTGAGCCGATGCCTTGCGCCCACTTGGGCATACCCAAAAATGGGAACATGAAGCCGGATAACATGAGCGATGGCAGGAAAAAGAACATGGACATTTGCACGGCCTGAAGCTGATTGCGCACAATGGTTGAAATGGTAACGCCCACCGAAAGGTTGGCTGCGATAAAGACGACAGAAAAGGCAAAGACCAAGGCTATGCTGCCGTGCATGGGGACATCGAAGAGAAATTTTGCCGCCAAGGTTATCAGCGTGATTTGAATATATCCTACAAATATATAAGGAACAATCTTTCCGAGCATCACTTCGAGTGGGCGGATGGGCGTGGACAGAAGGTGTTCCATCGTGCCCCGTTCTGATTCTTTGGTAATGGCGAGGGATGTGATCATGACCAACGTCATGGTCAAGATGACGCCCATAAGGCCCGGTACGATATTGTATTGCGTGATGGCTTCCGGGTTATAATCATTATGTATTCTGATATCGACTGGCGGTTCGCTCTGGTTGAGCTTCGCATTGGGGCCTGTCAGGTCCTTTTGCAGCGCGCGCCGAACGATTTCAGGGAATGATTTTGATGCCCCGCCCGTTGCTTGCGGGTCCGCTGCGTCTGCTTCAAGCAGCAAAATCGGTTTGTCGCCACGTAACAGATCACGTCCGAAATTTTCTGGAATAGTCACAGTAAACTGGATGCGTCCCTCATCAATGAGTTGTCGAGCCTCTGCACGAGTCTTTGGATAATGGGTGATGTCAAAGAATGTGCTGGTCTGCATTCCCGTGACAATTGATCGTGAATACGCTGAATTATCTGCCGACAGGACTGCTGTTGGCAGGTGGCGCGGGTCAGAGTTGATGGCGTATCCGAACAGGACGAGCTGCATGAGCGGAATGCCGACCATCATGCCGAACGTCAGGCGATCGCGCCGCATTTGCACGAATTCCTTACCCACCATGGCGGCAAAGCGCTTGAAGGAGAATAATCTCATTTCAAACCGTCCTTGCTCTGTTGCATGAGATCGATGAATACTTCTTCCAAACTTGTTTCGATCAAAGTCCACTCAAAGGGCGGCCTTTGGAACGGCGCGATGGCTTTTTCGAGTAAAACCGGATCGCGACCGCTGACATGCAGGGTGTTACCAAAGGCCACAACCTGATCGATGGCAGGGAGTGGTTTGAGTTGTTCGGAAAGAGTATGCAGCGCATTTTCACCATTATTGATGGCAACATTCCATGTGACCAATTCAGAATCATGTATCATTTCTTCGACTGTGCCCGATGCCAGCAGATTGCCGTAAGCGATGTAGGCCAGTCGGTGGCAACGTTCGGCTTCGTCCATGTAATGTGTTGAAATAAGTGCAGTAATTCCTTGTGATGCCAGAGTGTGTACCTGATCCCAGAAGTCGCGGCGTGCACCGGGGTCCACGCCTGCTGTGGGTTCGTCGAGCAGCAGGAGCTTGGGGGAGTGGAGTGTGCATGCTCCAAGCGAAAGACGTTGTTTCCAACCGCCGGACAGATTGCCGGCCAGTTGTTTCTCGAAGGGGCCAAGAGCCATGCGCTCTATGCAGTCTGTAACTATTTTTGTTGGGTTTTCAAGCCCGAAAACGCGGGCGGTGAAATCAAGGTTCTCTCGGATCGTGAGGTCTTCGTATAAGCTGAACTTTTGCGTCATGTACCCCACATGGGGTTTGATAAGCTCGGATTCATTGATGACGTCATAGCCTAGGCAGGAGCCGGAACCTGCGTCCGGTTTCAGGAGTCCGCAGAGCATGCGAATCGACGTGGTTTTTCCCGAACCATTGGGGCCGAGGAATCCATAGATTTCACCCTTTTTGATCTCCATGTTCAAACCGTTAACAACAGTTTTCCCATCAAAGGATTTGGTTAATCCCTGGACGTTGATCACGGTTTCAGAAGACATATGGATAATCCTTGGTGGCTACGGAGCCAGATGAGGAAGGGTGACGTCAACGGGTTGCCCGGGATGAAGCCTGGGCGCATCCGCAAGGCTCGACTTTGACCGGATCATGAAAACGAGCTTGGCCCGGCTTTGACTGGAATAAATGACCGGAGGCGTAAACTCGGCGGATGGTGAAATATAGGTAATTGTTGTCTTTACTGGCCCAGCGCCTCCATCAAAGGTGACGATGGCTTCCTGACCGAGTTCAAGGGCTCCGATCAAAGTCTGGGGAACAAAGAACCGCACTTCCACATTCTCTGGTGGGAGTAGGGAGACAACTGGCTGTCCAGCGCTGACCCATTCACCTTCGCGGTAAAGAGTGTCGAAAACAAGGGCATGCATTGGCGTTGTTTGTTCTTTTTGATTCAGGTTCCAAAGAGCTTGTTCAAGCATTGATTCTGCCTGAAGCACTTCAGCGGTTGCCCCGCGAATCTCATCGCTTCTGGCACCGAGGCGGGCGGTGGTCAGTTCTGCTTTGATCTCTTTAACCCCTTGGGCCTTTTGATCGTAATCGCTTTCAGAGCGGTCCAGTTCTTCCTGCGAAATAGTCTCTTCCGCAATGAGCTTCACGCGCCGTTCGTATTCTATCTTCGCCAATGCTGAAGATGCTTTGGCCTGTCTGAGGCGTGCCTGAATAGACGCTATCTCAGAAGGACGTTGTCCCTTTTCAAGGTTGGCCAGGTTGTCCTGTGCACGTTGCAAACCGTGTCGCGCTTCATCGACAGCAGCTTGTTCAAAGTCTCGCTCAAGGCCGAAGAGCAGGGTGTCTTTAGTGACTTGCTGACCGCGAGCTACGGCAAGTTCATCCAAGGTGCCGCCGATGGGGGAGGCTACGTGGACGTATTCACCCTCGACATATCCCTGAAAGAGATTTGCGGGAGTATCGGAGCAACCTACTATGAGTAATGCCAAGAGGAAAAGTGTGGATATGCGGGAGAGTGTTTTCATAAGTGTCTTTTTTGTTGATTCACCAACAAATACGTCAGCTTTGGGAAAAAGACAATAATGTACCGTAAAAATCCACGCCGTGAGTATTGGTCCGAAACGCAAAAAAGCCGCGTTAGACGCGGCTTTTAGAAAATTCGTAGCAGTATTGGCTAACTAAAGTAGCGATTTTTGTCTTCGCGCTCTTTAGCGTTGTCAAAGTCGATGTTGATGTCCGGACGGCCGTTAATGCTGGGTTTTGAGCTTTTGGAAAAGAACAAAAAGCCGAGGAGTGCCGCAGCGCCGATAACGATAGATATAATTGCGAGTATTTCCATAGAGGAGAGCTTCTAACTGAATCCCGGCTGGGCTACAAGTCTTTTACGTCTTGAAAGGTTATTATTCGGAAACAATTCCTAAAAATTAGGTATCTAATAGTTGTATAAGTGTTTGTTCTGAAAAAGAAAAAGGGTTGTATATTTCGATACCCCTCTGTGATCTCGGTGACGCCCCAGCTTGGACTTGAGCCGCGGATTTTCGTTGAAAGTCGTATTGAATATATTAGCCATTGAGGGCCAGAAGAAAATCCTTTCGGGAAATCGGCTTTGTTAAAAATGAATTGCAGCCGACTGCAAGGGCTTTTACCCGTATTTCATTGAGCGCATGTGCCGTTAAAGCCACAACCGGGACAGGGGGCCTATCATCTGCCTTCTCCCATTTTCGTATCCTCAGGGTGCATTCAAAGCCATCCATAATTGGCATTTCAATGTCCATGAAAACTATATCTATCTGATAGCGTTTAAACTTTTCCAATGCCTGCTCACCGTTTTCAGCAACAATCAAACGATGATTCACATCTTTCAGATACAGGGCGATCAGCATGCTGTTGGTTTCGCTGTCTTCAACTAATAGGATAGTACGCTTCTCGATAAAAGGCGCCATGTCATCGCCAAGCTGCGATCCGGTATCCAGTGCATCCTGCGGAATTCTCTCTGTCAGGGCCATTTCAATTTCAGGGACATAGGCTGGAGCTATTAACGTTGTTCCAAGGGAGCGAATGAACTTGTTTTCCATAATCTCACTCGGTGCCACGAGAATTGTTTCCTTGGAAGTAATCCCGGCTGTGTTCAACCAGGAAACAGCATCCCACCAAAAGTTCTTGTCTCTTGGCATACAAATAACAACAGCGTCGTAGATGGACAGCGGTCCGGGTGTTACGAGATTGCTCGCCTGTGCGCCATAATTAGTCACTATGTCAACACGTGCGCCGACTCGTTCCAGGCGCGATGCAAGGGCGTATTTCGTGTACTCACGCTCATCTAACAGGAGTAATGTCATGCCCCTGAGTCTCGAATGTGGTTTGTCGCTTGCGTCAAGCACTTGATAGGGAAGACAAAAATTGACGGATGCTCCTTTATCGAGTTCACTCTCAATCCAGATGTTTCCACCGAGTTCCCTGCACAGCAGTTGGCAAATCGAGAGCCCAAGACCCGTCCCACCATACCTGCGGGTCGTCGAGGCATCTGCCTGTGTGAAATTATCAAAAATATTCTTCAGCTTATCGGCTTCAATACCAATACCGCTATCGTGCACACAGAACTTCACCATAACCATATCAGTACTACTAGGCACCTTCGCTGAATCTATTGATATATCAATGAATACGGATCCCGTATCCGTGAATTTGATCCCGTTACCAATCAAATTGATGAGTATTTGCTGCAACCGAACCGAATCACCATGAAGTTCGACAGGAACATCCGAGGCTATACTATAGTCGAGATCGAGTCCCTTCTGATGCCCCGCAAAGGCTGTGACCTTGAACGATTTGTCAACGACTGACTCCAGATTGAATGGCATATGTTCATACACCATCTCTCCAGCTTCAATCTTACTCAGGTCAAGGATGTCGTCTATTAGATTCAACAGGGCATTCCCGGACTCTAGCAGCACGCGAACGTACCGCCGCTGCTCATCATCAAGGTTTGATTCATTCAGAATCTCACTCATACCAAGGACTGCGTTCATGGGAGTCCTGATTTCATGGCTCATGGAGGCAAGAAACTGCGATTTCGCCACCGTTCCCTCCTCTGCCTTTTGAGCCATTCCCTTTGCCTGCTCGATGGCAATCAGGAGATCGGCATTAGCCTGCTCCAAGGCCTGGGTCCTCTCCTGAACCTGATCCTCAAGATTTATGTACAGGCCTTGCAGGTTTCTGCTCATTATATTGAAATTCGTTGCCAACAGCCCAATTTCATCCTTTCGTGAGCCAACATCGATGGTCACGAAATCCCTGTTTGCAACCCTTTGGGCTCCGTTCGTCAGGTTCTGCACAGGCCTGATAAACAGCTTATGAAAAAACAGATTCAAGACGAGGATAACGCACAGGGTAAAGCCGAAGAAAAGAAGAATAAGATGGCTCGTTTTCTCCCTGAGAGCCTTCTCGATGCTGTCAAGTTTCAAGCCGATTTCGACCAAGCCCAAGATGGTACCATCCGCAACTATTTCCTGTGTGACAACCAGGATATTGTCACCATACTCTGCCCTATTTTTTCCCTCATGATCCACAGAAATTATATTCCCGGATTGCAGGAGTGACACTCCCTCGGCATCGTATATTTCACAGAAGGCTATGTTTGGTGATTGTTCGATGGAGAGAGCCTGATCCTCCATGAGAAAAAAGCTGAAACGCTGTATGTATTCTGCACTGGACCGTGCTGCCAAGGCGGCTATACGATTGCCGTGGTCACTCAAATTCTGCACCAGCTGAAGTCGCTGGGAGTTGATGATATACATGCCCAGCACAAATAGAAAAAGCCCAAGGATCAGGGCTGTTCCTATGGTTATCTTTACCCTGAGTCGGTTGATCAACGCTATGCGCTGCACAGCATCTCCCGTCTTATCCTATTGCTCATAACTTGACTTGCCATATACTGGTAAAAAGGAATAACTTGCGCTGCATGGAGACCTCATAATGAAACATTCACACTCCGACTCCCGGTCCGGCACCGTTGTTTTTGCCTGCCATTGCCTGTTGAACGCCAATGCCAAAGTTCGCGGCCTGGCCAAGTATGCAGGTATGCACCAAGAACTCATTGAAGCACTCTCAGAACTCAACATAGGGGTTATCCAGTTGCCTTGCCCTGAACTCCTCCACATGGGGCCAGATCGCTGGTGGCAGACTCGGTCACAGTATCAAATTCCCAGCTATTTGGATCTCTGCCATCGGCTTGCTGAAGATGCTGCGAATCAAGCAACACTCTATTCCGGCTCTCACTATACAGTCCTGGGGCTGCTCGGCATTGAAGGAAGTCCCAGTTGCGGCGTGAATGAAGTTTATGACGCCGAGGACTGGGGCGGATGCCCAAGAGAGGTTGATCTTACCAGATGCAAGGCTCAAGGAACTGGCGTCTTCATCCAAGCTCTCAACGAGGCGTTTGCAGAACGGTCTCTGAATATTCCCGTCATTGGGCTCTCTGCTGCCGCTGAAAACGTGCAAGAACAACTCGCCGAAATCCTTAAAAACAAACCTAATTCTTAGCCTTTAGGCAGTAAATCTGTAACCTTGATTTCTCCGCTGAGAATCTTTTCCTTGGTCTCTTCTATTTTCTCCAAAACATCTGCTGGAATTTTGTCGCGTGTATATTTCATCTCACTCAAACTGACACCGCCATCCTTGAGGCCGTAGTACACGACACCAGCAGAGAATTTCTTCTCCAGTACCGCCTTCAGCTCATTATATGAAGCAGCGTCCAACCGCTTGATCATGCTCGTTAATACTGCTCCCTTGGCGAGGGAATCCTGATCGGAATCCACCCCGATGGCATAATGGCCAGACCGTCGAGCTGCTTCAATGACGCCGTTGCCAGTTGAGCCAGCGACAGCAAAAATGATATCTGCACCTTTGGCGTACAGCTCGTTTGCCAGTTTATAGCCTCTTTTAGGGTTACTGAAGCCAGAAAAATCTCCAGCAGGCGACGTGTATTCAACAAATACTTCCACATCCGGTCTGGCATAAAGGGCACCCTCACGGTACCCCTGTTCAAAGGCCTGGACTGGTGGAACAACAGTACCGCCGATGAAGCCTACTTTCCCTGTTTTTGTGACGTAGCCAGCGAGTGCGCCAGCCAAAAACGAACCTTCATGCTGCATGAACATGACACTCGATATATTCGAGACACCTTCTACAGGCACTTCAAACAGGATGAATTTCTTGTCTGGATTTTTAAGAGCAACTTCTTTGGCAAGTTCGGTATGCTGGGCACCAAGGAGAAGTATGATATCTGATTGTTCAACGACAGTAAGGATGTCTTCCTCAGTACTTTCCCCGTCTTCTTTGGGTTCAAGTATAATGAGTTTGAAGTTGTATTCCTGTTGCGCTTTGCGAATCCCACCATATGCCATATCGTTAAACGACAGATCGCCAAGTCCCGAAGACCCTGTAACAAACCCCACAACTGGGGGAGCGGCCATGCAGGGAATAGATAAAAGCAAAAACAGAACTGTCACCCAAAAAGACTTTTTCATTAAAACCTCCGGTACTAAACCTATAAGTATCAGCAACTTTATTGCCTAGCTTCCCCAAAAAGTAAATAACTACTTTCGCATACAATTCTCGATGTGCATGCTTCATCGAAAAGTATAAATGCAACGTTTCATGCCGGTTTTTTCGAATAACTGGCATTTTAGCTTGGGCGACCTTAAAGTATTGTTGATATCGCTTTAGAAAGCATATGCACACACCATCTATGAATGCGAGCACCTTATGGTAGTTTCTATTCTTCAGAAAAGGGACGAGTGTTTCGAGGATGTAGGTATATAGGACTCACATAATAGGGGGGGGGCGTCGGCCCTCCTCCTCTTGGTGGTATAATCTGAGTTACTGGTGGGTAGGATTATTGGTAAGAAAGACTGTTTTCATGCTCTTACCGCTACCAGATGGCGAAAACAAAAGGAAAAGGGGTGTATCTTTCGATACACCCCTTTGATCTTTTGTACCCCATTTGTAATTCAAGCAAAAGAAAAGGGAGCTACGATTTCTCGTAACTCCCTGTGTTCTCTTGGCTTCCCAGCACGGACTTGAACCGCGGACCTAGTGATTGACAGTCACCAATTTTCCTTCTTTTTGCCTTCACAAATCGTCACTTTGTAATAGTGAAGGCCATGCGTATCAACAGTTTTCGTTGGCCTGAGGGGCTTTATGCGTATAAGTGTGAAATCAACTGATGGGATGTGAAAGGGGATGTCGTACCGCCACCAAGTACAAAGTAGGTTTATATGATTCAGTTCACAGTCAAGAATGTTGAGAAAACTATCAGGGCTGGGGGGGGAGTCGAATTGTAACTGAAAATGCACCCAAGGGCGCAGGGAAGCTTGCGCTACGGGTTCGTGGAAACAGTGCTGAATGGCTTTTTTAATATTATATTAATGGCAAGCGTAGGATGCTAATAATTGGTCACGCTATTGGCGATGTAAAGTCCCCATTCTTCGGTCCACCTAGGAGTAGAGACTTCCGCTCGGTTGGTGGTGGTTGCCCAGAGGGGAGGGGGTATCCCCTCCCCTCTGGGCAGCAAAATCTATTGGTAAGACCCAACGTTATAAGTAAGTAGAGTGTGTGTGATAAGTGGGACTATCCGGGACTGCATGGGATATTCCGGGACGGTCTTTGTGAAACACTGTTACATATCTTGAAAGAGTCTGGCTTGCTGCGGGGACTGCTTTATTCTTTCGGCTTTTACGATACGGTAGATGGCTTGGCGGGACAATCCAAACTTACGAACGAGCTCTGAGATGTTGTCACCTGTGAAGGCTGAATAAATTTCA
Organism: Pseudodesulfovibrio sp.; assembly: GCA_022712855.1. Taxonomy (GTDB): domain Bacteria; phylum Desulfobacterota; class Desulfovibrionia; order Desulfovibrionales; family Desulfovibrionaceae; genus Pseudodesulfovibrio. The sequence goes on from JAFLJT010000353.1 coordinate 17,903, forward strand.
ACATTGCGGGAAGACATTCTGGCAACAAGGTCCATAGGAATATATACGGATTGGCCGCCCCAATTGTCCGCAATGCGAGCCGCCATCTCTTGAGCGATGCCTCTTGCGTCCTTTTGAGGAATAGAAAGCCTATCTGTAAGCATCGTGGCCAAGTTATCTGCCAGATCAACGAGCAGCTCTGCTCCTACTTCACGGCTACTCATGCTCACTACCTTCCGTATTGATCGTCACTGTCTTCTTTTCAACTCGCTTCAACCACTGTTTGAGGATTTCGATAACATGGCTGGCCTGATGGCGGTCGAGCCATGTGTATGACTCGACGGTGATCTTACGGAGGTTGTTGATGAAAGCGTTGAGAGCCTTGGCGCTGGGATCGCGTACTGCGCCGATCTCGTGCAGCTCCTGCCAGAGCGCCCATATCATTTTAGCCTGGGGGTCAACCTTTGGTGCCGCCTTTTTAGTAGCTTGAGGCGATCCTCCAGTAAGTATGTCAAGATGGGAACAGAGGTCTTTCAATTCATCAATAGATAGATGAGCTGTGGAAGTCTTACCGTAACGGTCCGACAGCATGGTTTGATATTCATCATCAGACATATGAAGCGTTTGATTCTGGATGGTCTTAGCCTTCCTGATCAGGCTGTTCCGCCAAGCCTTTCCCTTCTTTGTCATTGCCATGATTTTGTTCCTTCTCGTCTTGACAGTTGCATCCCGGCCCTAAGTAGAGCGAGGCCCCGCAAAATTTGCATCGGTAGTGGTCGCTCATTAGGTAATATTCGTTGATATAAATTTGCTATTCATTGTATTGTCTGTATGTGGCCTCGTCTGACATCTAGCCCTTCGTATGACGACCTTTGGGGTACTCCCCAAAAATAAAGACGAAGGAGGTAGAGCCATGAGCAAACTTGAAAAAGTGGTCATCTGGGCAGGCATCGGAATTGCGATCCTGCAGGCCACTGCAGCTATTGCTGCAGGTTGGAATCAGTTGCATCCAAAACCGGTCCAGTAGTGTCAAAGGCGGGGTCACACCCATTCCTTTCTCATGAACTCTGACTTTCGTCGGTTGCTTCCACGTTGAGGACAAACCCCTCACCCGTGGTTACATCCCTTGCCACAACAATTCTGCCGTCTTCATTTTTCGTTGCGAGAATATCCACGCGCCGACCAATCAGCGCGTCGAGCGTGTATGTCGATATTTTAACGTCTGCGAACATCGTGGTTTCCATGTTGTCTTCTGTTGCTTCAAAGTGGTCACTAAACGCCTTCTTGAGTGCGGCAAGCCCTTCCTTGGTGCTGTTGAGTTCAGCTAAATCCTTCTGGACATCCATAGATGGTACAGGCCGGAATGCCTCATGACCGAACAGAATTACTGGCTCACACCCTTGGTCAATGGCTCTTTTGACAATGTCTTTTGCTTTGTCTTTCATGTTATCTACCTTTGCTGAGAACTACGGCTATCGACCGCAGCACCGTTTGAATTTCAGACCGGACTTACAGTACGGACACATTTCGTTTCTTCCGATCTTTGTGCCGTCGTTCCTGCGATTGGGTTTTGCCTCGGGTGCTGGCGTTGCCCTCTCAAGGGCTTCGACTTCCCTGTCACGCCTCGCCATGTGGGCAATCTCCATAGCCATTGCTATCGCTTCGACTCCATAATTGCGGTGTCCGTGTCCTGTGATAAGAATATTTCCCATGATGCAATCCTCTTTGCGGACTAGCTGCCTATAACGGCAAAGCCTTCCACGTCATATTCGTGGTCCTCGAAGTCGGTGGACAAAGATATTTTGACCACTTCATTATCGACAAGATCATCCGCGTCCCACAGAACAGTCCCCTGATACGGCTCGACGTCAAAGACATCGTCGGAGTTCTCTCCCACCCAGTCTTTAACATCGTCGGCGGGGACATGGTCCGGCACGTTGACAGTGATCGTTTTCATCAGTCGCTTCGTTATTTCGATTTCGTATGTTGCCATTGTCATTCTCCTTTGTTTCGCAAATCTGCTGAAAAATTGTACATACTACTATAAAGAATGAGGACCGAGCTTGGGGGCATTTAGCCCGGCCCTCATCCAGTTTGGGGGAGGGTAGAAAATTTGTTATACCTTCTTTCCCTTGTGTTCTTCCCAGGCCGCATTCAGCGCCTCAGCGCAAACCCCTGCGATGTTAAGCGGCTCATCCGGTTTTCTTTCGTTGGGAAGGATGGCAGCAATAGACCGCCCGCCGTCTTCCGTGTCGCGGATCACGAGGTACCCCGCCTCTCTGCCAACATTAAAACGAACGCTCATCTCTCCACCTCACCCTCGTAATTTCCGAAATCCAACATCCGGCCCAGGTGGATATCCAGCTTGCCTGTCACGTTGTTGTGGCCCAGGCTGCCGTACTCGAAACGCATCCAGGGGCGCGTGCTGCCATAGCCATTGGTGAAATGAACCTCGTCATACTCTTTGCCCACCAAGCGCTTACGCCAGTATTCGGTATCGTCGCGGTGTTCTATTCGCTTCCAGCCAGCTGCTATGCAGTCAAACCAGACGCGGTAGAGGGAGAGGTAGAGGATTCGTTTTTTCATGCCTTACCCGTCACACTGACGTTCACAGTCATGGCGCTGGACACAAGCTACACAGTGTTCGGCCTTCGTCTCGACCTGCTCACGCAAGGCTTCATTCTCTTCCTTGAGGTCTTGCTTATCCCGGATCAGTTCTCCGACTCTTTTTTCCAAGTGTCTGATTCTCTGTTGATCAGTCATGCTCACTCCTAAAATGGTTCGCCGTATTCGTTCTTTATGATCCAGCCGGGTATCGCCACTTCCAGGACATCGCCCCGGTTGAGGGTTTCGGGAAACGTGACCTTGCTTTTCGGCAGCCAGGTTTGAATGCCCGTCCCTTTGATTTTGACGAGTACAGCCTTCGGTTTCACTAATTTGACTATGACCGCGTAGGTCTTGTCAGTATCGGCGCAGTTGTCGCTCACAGGGTTTTCTCCAGCTTCGTAAGAATGCTCACCCCTGTTACCCCACCAAGCGCCGCCGCAAAGTCGTCAACGTTGGCCTTGAGGTATTCAATCAACTCACGGCGATCTTCCTTGCTGAGGCCGTACAGTTCATCATTACGGCCCGTGGTGACCGCATCACACTGCGCCACGATCTGCTCAAACTTCTGCCGCTGCGCCGTGACGAGTTCGCCGTCGTCGCGTACATTTTGCACCAGATAGATCAGCTTATTGAGCAGCCCGCTGAATCTGAGAACTTGTCCTTCCGCTGCCCGGAGAGCCTTAGTCATGCTGCATTGCATTACACATCCTCCCCAAGGCTTTCGTCCGCGACCTCAACAAAGAATTCGTCCGTGGTGACGCGCTTCATACCGACGCTTTCCAGGCGGGAGTCCGGCCAGCCCTGCATGGCGGTCTTGTCCACGGACTCTTTCACCTTGATGGCTTCTCTGATATTCAGTTCACGGAGCCGTTCCAGGACCATGTTGAGATTCATCTTCGCAATGGTGAGCAGCTTGGTCGCCTTGCGCCAGCCAAAGACTCCAAACGGAGTCTCACAGCTACGGCGCTTGCTGAACAACTGATTCTTGTTCAGCGTGGCATAGGTGCAGAGCGCATCTTCAAGCGCCTTCTTCCGGCCCTGGTGCGGCTCCATCTCATCCTTGGCATTTTTCTTGATGCTATCGATCCTGTCCTGGGCGTCGATTCCAATGCCCATGATCTGCCTGGACAACCCGGCCAATTCCAGCATGGCCGCCTCGGCCTGTTTCTGATCGGACACAACCGTTGTCTTTGGTTTGCTTCTTTTAGTCTTCACTGAATCCTCCAATAAGTGGCGCATGTTCCAATGCTTCAACCTGTTTTGCGGTAGCGATCATGGCATCGCAAATGCGGTTCGCATCATCAATTGACGTGATCGGCATGTCTCGCTGGATCAAGCCTTTCATTAGCAGCGCTTGACCAATGAGCTTGCTGCTAATCACGCCCTCTGCATTCAAGGGCCACTTATTTTCTGGGCCTGTTTCGACGGGTTTTAACTCCATGGTAATGCCTCCTAGACCTGTGCAATGATGTCAGCGGTGACCTGCGGTGCCCCGATGTCGGCGGCGAGATTCATGGCCGCCGTGATCAGGTTGCCCACGGACAGTGGGTAGACCAGAGAAAGGGAATCATTGGCTCCCGATCTGGATGACGGGCCAGTCAGCTTGGCGCGGATCGCTTCGATGGCATCCGGGGTGATGATCTTGGAGACGTCCGCATTCACACGGGTAAAGCAATGTTCGACGTAATCTGGCAGACTGCCGTTCATCGGTTTCAGCTCCACCACCTCACACCGCTGTACGACCTCGCGCACCTGGGGGTTGGTCGGGCTGAGTTTGTGCTTGAGTTCCGGCTGGCCGAGCAGGATGATGGAGATGAGCTTGCGGAAGCCGTCCTCCAGTTCAATGAACCGCTTGAGGTGCTTGATGGTCGGAATGGACAGAGCGTGAGCCTCTTCAATGATCAGGCAATGCGCGTTCCCTGTCTGGCAGCTGTCACGCAAAACTTTATGCAGCTGGCGGAAGCGGGCCTCCGGGCTGGACTTGAGAGGTTCGGAAGGAGCCACTGCCGCCTTGATAGCCTCTGCGATGTGCAGTGCTTTGAGCGTCTTGCCCGTCTTGTCATTGTCTTCCATGCCAAGCACATAAGGTTCCATGATGATGACAGCCCGGTTTTCCCTGCCGATGCGTTCAATAAGATCACGCCGCAACGTGGATTTGCCGGAGCCGGATTCGCCAACAACAGCCATGAATCCACCATGCCTGGCGGTATGATAAACCGCCTCCCGCACGTACCGGATTTCACTGGAGAGGAAGACGTCTTCGTGGGAGCGCACTCCATCAAAAGGATTCACCATCAACTGAAAATGTTTCTTTGTTTCTGGGAACAAACCCTGCTTACTCATCAACATGAAATCGTCCTCCTTCTCGGCGGGTTTCGCCGTTGTTTTGCGTGACTTTCGGAACAGGTGTTTCACCTTCGATTCGCTTGCTCCGGCTTCGCGCAACTGTTTTCTGATGGCAGCCTGGAGAGTCTTTTTGTTTTGACTCTTGGGCCACCCGTCATGATTGACTATTTCGCTCACGGCAGGTGGGGAGAGTTTCAACTCCCGCGCCAGGGTGCGCTGTGAGATTCCGCATTCTTCAAGCAACTCCTTCAATTTGCTCATAGAGCTATCCCTCATTTACGACCAGTTGCAGCGGCGCAGCGGCCACCTTCTGTTTGCCGAGCCGTTCCGCAATGGAATCCAACTCTGCTACCGGAACACCATTGCCGTACCGTTGCTGGAGCCACGCATAAGCCTCGCCGCTCCATTCATCTCCCAGTCGGTCCCTGAGCAGCTTGGCAGCCTCTACGACAGTGTAGGGAGCGACCTCGCGGTTGCTGGCATCCAGCCCCAGATCGCGGCCACGCTTGGGCAGGTACTCTGGTGCTGGTCTGATATCGGCCATGACGTCCACGCCCTCCGGGGCATTGGGATGCCTGGGATCAGCCCCGGCCACTTCTTCAATTGTATTGAGATGCTTGTCTGCCATGGTTTCTGGCTGGGCCTGGTATTCCTGCCCATAGACCGGGGCTTCCGCCCAAAAACCAGCCTCGTTAATATCGACGGGTTCCACGGTCCATATCGGGTCTTCGGCCAGGGATGGGTCATGAACGATCACGTCCACCGCCGGGGCGCGGTATGGGTTCACCACCACCTGCACTTTCATTTGCGGTACCAGTCCGGGCAACTGGCGCAGGTCGTAGACGTTGCGGCCATAGCCCTTGACTACGTGGGTGATGGTCATGTCCGGTCCGACCTTGGCATCCTTGGGCTTGGTGGTGACCAGTTCGCGGCAAAGCTCCAGGAGTGGAGCCAGGCGCAGCTGGTTTTCGGTGATGGTCAGCCATACGTCGTTACGGCTCTTGCCCGTGCGGCTGTGTATGGCCGTGGCGTTGTAATGCTGTAGCCACTTGTTCGCTTCGGTTTGCAGCTGGTCCACGCTCTGGATGTTGAGAAACCCCAGCCGTGATTCAAATTGTGTTTCAACGATGTTGTTGGCGCATTCCACCTGCCCCTTGGCACGGGGGTTACCCGGCTTGTGGGTGTCCCAGGTCACGCTGAGACGATCCAGGAGGTTGGTAAACAGGTGCGCGGTATTGGCGCTGCCCTTGTCCATAATCAGAAGCTCAGGCACCCCGTGCATGGGATCGGTCAGGCCACGGTCAGATATGGAATCCAGGAACACATCCACCAGCCCCTGTGCAGTCTCACCAGGTGATTGGACGTACCGCACGTAGATGGTGCCGGAATAATGGTCGGTGATGACGTAGCGCCATATCCGTTCCCGCTCGGCCTTCTTCACGTTGCCCGGCTTGTTCTTGTAGAACTTCGATTCTTCCATGACGGACAGGCCGCCCTTGGGCAGGTAGAAAAGAACACACAAAGACGGGTCCACTTGCCAGACATGGTTGGGGTATAAGCTTCTCATATGAACATGGGGGCTGCCCTGGGCCAGCATGTCGGGGTGACACCTGTAGGCACGCATAGCCCGGCTGATGGTTGTGGTGGAGACGTTCGCTTCCTGGAAGCCGGAACCGCACAGGATGTTTTTCGCTACCGTCATGGGCATGGTTCGCTTGCCATTGTCACGGGTAGCCTTGTGCATCAGGTGCGCCACTGCCTTGGCCGTGTTTTCGGAGACACCGAGCGTGCCGGAATCCTTGCGGCGCTTGCGCCCGGAGGTCCAGTTCACGAACTGCTTGAGCTTGCGGTACACCGTTTGCGGTGAACAGGTGAGCAGCTTCGCTACCTCATCCACCAAGACGGTCCGCTCTCCGTGTCCCGCCTCATCCAGCCGAAGGGCCAGACCGCGCAGGGTGTCTATTTCGCCAATGGTCGCAGTCATGGCCTAGTCGCTTTCGGGTGATTCGTGAGTTGCTTCGGTGCGGCCCGCTTCCAGATCGGCCTTGGCGGTACCCCGCATCCAGGCCGGGGTGACTATCTCTTCAAAATCAACAGGGATGCCGTAGTTGGCTAAGTTCTGCTGCACATCCTGGCAGAGCATTTGAACCGTCTGGACCGCATACTGCTTGGTATGGAGCGCCACATCTTCGTTACAGATGATGGCATCCACCTGCATAAACAAGGCGTTCAATCCTGCCAGCCCGGAAACAAAAACTTGATCAAGCGCCTTCACCGCTTCTTCTTCTCTGGCGAGTTTCAGTTCGAGGTTGGCATTGGGCGGTAAGGATTTGAGCTTGAATAATTCACCTTCGGTTTCTTCCAGTCGCTCGGCCTTGTCTGCCAGCAGCTTGGACCGCGCCTCCAGATCGGCGGACATATCGTCTTTCTCTCTCTTGGCCGCTTCCTTCTCAGTCTGATGGCGGGCGGCCATGTCCTGGAGGATATCAACCACCTGGTCTTTGGATTCGCTGGCTATCGCTTCTTTGATCACTGCCTGTTCTTCGGGCGGCAACGCCTTGAGGGCGCGGTAGTCCATGGCCCGGAAGCCTATGCGCTCGGCAGATTCGTAGAGGTCGGTGCCGAGCATGGTGAGGTTCTGAGAAAGCTCGTAACAACGGGTGTAGGATTTACCGAGTTTGACTTTGCAAAATTCTTTAAAATCTTCGACGTGTCGAATGTTTCCGTCTTCATCCTTGTACGGCAAGCCTTTATATTTCTTTGACTTGCGCACTTCTGCAAATACTTGTGCTATTGCCACATCTCCGACGCGTCGAAGAAATTCGAGACCTTCGATACGGCCCAGGGCTTTGTGTACTTCTTCCGCGTCCATGACGGCCTGGTCAACGGCTGCGGCGGTGTTTTGAACCTGCACCAATTCGGTTCCACGCTCTTTGGTGATCTCCGGGATGAGGGGCGATCCGGGTTGCTTTTCTTCTTTCCAGTTGTTCCACGATTTTGCCCAGGTGGTGGGCAGTTGATCCGGTACGCCCGTGGAGCCGAAGTAGCTGACAAGGGTCTGGTATCCGGCAAGCGCGGCATCTTTGGCGTTCATGCCTCCGACAACGGCGGTGGCGATAATGCCTAAGGCTTCGTCGGAGAGAGCCTTGGTGTTTTGATCTTCTAGTTGGATGGCCATTGTTACAGCGGCCACCGCACGTTCCTGCAATTCGCCTCTTTCCGCATCAGTGGTGGCCGTAAAGTCGATGGCGCTTTGAACGCTTACGAAGTCGAGTATGGCTTTGGGGTCGGTCAGAGTTCGGTCCACGATATGTTCTCCTTCTAGAGTGTGGCGCCAGCAGCGACGCGTTGGTTGATTTCCATTATCCTGTTCTGCGCCTGCCCCATCTCGTTGGCGTGACTCTGGGCGATTTGCAAAATTCCGATGGTGTGGGCGTAACGCCCGGATTCCAGTTTGGTCACAAGCCCCTCTTCGATAAGGGGGGCCAGGGCGCGGGTGATGTTCACGGGAGATTCGTTAAGAGTCTTGGCGATCTCGCCGTTGGACAGGCCGTTGAGAGTCTGCCCCTTGAGAGCTTTCAGGACGCGCAGGACGCGCTGGGCCGAGGTGCCGTTAGCCATGAGGGGCCTCCGTTTCGGATAAGGGTATGGGGTAGAATGAAGCCTTGATCATGCCTCCGGTGAGCATGGCGGTAAGCACTTCCGCACGCTCAAGGTCTTTCGGGCAGATTCGTTTCAAATCGTCATAGGTGAGAGCGTTTCCACTGTGCAGCGCTTCTTGTATTTTTCGCATCTGCTTGCCCATAAGAAGTTGTTTCATCGTGCCGTGAGCCATGACCTTCCTCCCGTTACCTTTTAAGCTTGTCCCAGGCTTCCTTGCGGGCAGCGGCCTGTTCTTTCTTTTCAGCTTCCATCACACCTATTTCGTAATAGACAGTTTCGTCCGGTGTCAGGATATGTAGGCCGGTTCCGGCCAGGGCGGCCTGGGCAAGGCTGTGGTCGCCGGTGATGACAATGAGCGCTGCCAGGAAATGAAGCGGTACCGGGCGATCTTCTTTACTCGGTGCTGCCCAATGGTTGATCTGATGTACGGAAACGTCGTGTCCAGTGAGCCGGGATACTTCCTCAGCCACCACATCACGGGACAGACCGCACACCTTGAGAGCGCAATTAAGGATGTCCTGGACAGGCTCCAAAGTACGCAGGGAGCCAGCTTGCAGCTTTTGCGATGGCAGGCTGGACAAGGGCAGGGTAAATTGCACCCTCCGCTCGGCTAATCTTTGCTTGCGGTTAGACATTGCGTCTGTGTCCTATGGCGGGTATACAGTGGAGCATCGGTTAGGCGTGTATAGCCGTGGCGATTTGAGACTCCTGTACGATCTCGCCATTCTTGAGGCCGAGCATCACGGCGATCCTGTGCGTTTTACCCCGCGTCGGATTGCGGCGCTCGGCAAGAACCTCATAAACAAGGTTAGGCGGGAAACCGTTGGCTATCGCCCAATCTGAAATGGAGATTCCTTTGCGCTTAAATTCACTTTTAATGTCCTCGGGGGTGCGGACCATAATGTAATCCTTTGGTTTTTCTTTCTTTGTGTTCAATTGTGTGAACTCAGGTTTAATGTGTGTGAACTAATTCATTGCACACTATTGTGTGCATGTAAATAAAAAAGGACACTTTTCTGTGCATTTTGGCGAACGGATTGTAGAAGAACGGAAGCGTCTCAAGATGACGCAGGCTGATATGGCTAAAGCCTGTGGTGTCTCCCGAGGTATGTGGGGCCGCTATGAAAAGGACAAAGGCTCTATGGGAAGCGATGTCTTCGCCCGTTTCATTTCGTGTGGTGCAGACGCAAACTATATTTTTACAGGGACTCGATCCGAGGCCCCGGATGCGCTTAAGAAAAACCTTGATAGGCTGAGGGCAGCCTCAGACCAAGCTGCTTCATTAGGTAAAACAGAAGAAGAGCAAGTGGAAATTCAGGAAGCTCTGTTCTGTCATCGAGACACCATTGCGGTTCCTCTTGTTCGCGCCCAGCTTTCTGCGGGGACTGGTAGCCTTGAAACGGCTGGAGACGTCATCGGTCAATACGCTTTTCAAACCGACTGGCTTACCCGTAAGGGACAACCGAGTAAGATGGTCCTCATGCGTATCACTGGCGACAGCATGGACCCTGAAATCAGGGATGGTGATGTGGTACTTATCGACCAGGGCAAAAGACGGATAGTCGATGGAGATATTTTTGCTATTGGTCTGGAAGATACGGTCTACGTCAAACGGGCATTCTTGATGTCAGACCAGCTAGTTCTATCAAGTATAAATCCGAACTATGCTCCTATGACGGTTGACTTGCGTGGCGACTTAGCTAATGGCGTCCGCATAATCGGGCGTGTCATCTGGTGGTGCCGGGAAGCCTCATAAATGAAAGCAATAAGATTTTTCTCTGTCATGGTTACTATTGTGTTCTTTCTCGCTGCCTGTGGTGGTGAGAGTGAGCCCGTCTTTACACTTACCCTGCCATCTGACACGCCCAAAGCGACCATCGAAAGAGCGCAGGCCGCTATTCCTGCTATGGAAAAACACCTTCCCGGCCTATTCAAATATCAGTCCTCGATGACGTTTCTGGAAGTGCGGCCAAGCTACCCATATTTCAGTGCCCCGGACTCTGGCCTACCGGAAGAGTCGGCGGTCACGTGGCTTGCTTTCAAAGTCTCCGATGATGACAAAAGCATTCCGGGCGACTATTATGCTCGGGGGCATCGAATAGAAATCGGCATAGCGGATTCGGGGAAAGCCCTGATCCTCCAGAAGCGACAATCGAAAGCCGTATTCATGGACCGATCATTTCCTCCATCTGGGGGAGACCTGATCATCCCCATTCACTAAAGGACTAACAATGGCAATTATCGATCTCTTTTCCAAGCGGCAAAAAAAACTTCGGGGAGAAGTCCCGGATGTGTATTCATATGACGACATTCCAGAAGCATTTAGAACTCAAGTCATCCTGATTTTGCAGGATATAAATCTTTTAAGTCGATTCTTCGAGCACATCGTTAAAATGCTTTGTCGCGAGTATGGCGTCTTCATTCTTTGTGAAGCAGAAAATCAGTACGGGGGTCGGGATTTTGAACGGGAGTTGTATCGCTTCATTTTTGAGAACCAAGAGACTGATCGCGTACTTGATGCTATCGAACTGGCCTTTAAGTTCGTCAAAAACAGGTGTGGTAGAGATGACTCCATACAAGAGCTAAATCAACGATTCAAAGAGCACGGCATCGGCTATCAGTTTGAAGGGAATATTGTCAGGGTTGATAGCCAGCTCGTCCACCAAGAGGCCGTTAAGCCAGCCTTAACCCTACTATCTGACCCGAGCTACTCCGGACCACAGGATGAATTTTTATCGGCATACGAACACTATCGGCAGGGCAAACACAAAGAGGCTATGAACGATGCTCTCAAGGCTTTTGAAAGCACCTTGAAAGTCATATGCACGAAGCAAGGGTGGAAAACTAAAGAGACTGATACCGCCTCAAAGCTCCTTGATGTTTGCTACAAAAACATGTTGATCCCAGCCTTTTGGCAAAACCACATGACCGGGTTGCGCGCCACGCTCGAAGGCGGAGTACCAACTGGTAGAAACAAAACCTCTGGACACGGACAGGGTGCTACCCCCACGCAGGTTCCCGATTACCTTGTCTCATATGTCCTGCATATGACCGCTTCGGCGATAGTCTTTTTTGTCAAAGCAGAGCAAAGTCTGAACTAAGACTTCCCCCTCTTTTCCATTTAGTAACGTCCGTTACAATACATAGTGTCTCCTCTCTTCTAGAGTTTGGTTTCTTGAACCAAACATTAGAGGAGACATCGAATGAAATTGCCCCGAATGTCCATCACCATCGTCTTGGCCGCTGCCCTTTTGTGTGGCGTTGCCATCCTTGCGCCGCAGCAACTAGGCGTCATCTTCTACAAAATCACCCTCGTGGTCCTGGCTGGTGTGGCCGGATATTATCTGGACCGTGGCCTGTTCCCATACGCACGCCCACACAAGTTTGACATTGACGGCCTTCTCATTGAGGCCACCGAATCCGAATCCGAAGGCGAAGCGCAAACAACCGAAGCTGAAACTACTATTGTTTTCGATTCGTCTTCCGACTGGATACCCTTTGTTGCGGCCCAGTTCCGGCGTGCCCTCATTGTGGCCGCTGCCATGCTGGCCGTGGGGTTGGGGCTTTAGCTATGCGCCGCAATAGGTCTATGTGGCTCGTGTTCGCCGTCGTGGCCCTTATGGCCGGGATGCTCTTCCGAGTGTCCCTAGCCGATGCTCTGGAAATCCCACACCGCGCCCTCCAGTACCGCTCAACTCTCATTCGCTGCGCCCGCGTGGAATGGGGGCTGAATGCTCCCATCGCCACCTTTGCGGCCCAGCTGCATCAAGAAAGTTTATGGAACGCCGGAGCCAAGTCGCCTGTAGGCGCTGGTGGCTTGGCTCAGTTCATGCCCTCCACAGCCAACTGGCTGCCGGAGGTTGCTCCGCAGACAGGAACGCCCGCCCCGTTCAATCCGGGATGGGCACTGCGTGCCCTGTGCGCCTACGATCTGTGGCTATTTAAAAAGGTGAAGGCCGTTGACGACTGCAATCGTATGGCCTTCACCCTGTCTGCCTACAACGGCGGCCATGGTTGGGTTCGTCGTGATCTGCGCCTGGCTAAAAAGCTT
>JAFLJT010000060.1 GCA_022712855.1 Pseudodesulfovibrio sp.
TCCCCGATTATGAGGACGCAAAAAGATATCTTCGCGGACGGGTCCATATCGTTCACTCCCCAGGAGCTGATCGATTTCGAACATACAATCAAAGATTGCATCGCCGAAATTCTTCCCTTCACTTCCTACAGCCTGTTCTTCCCAAGAGAGGATCCGGGCGGGCCGATACCCGATCCGGAGTACCGCCCCGAAGACAAGGAACTTATACTGCCACTGGTTTTCCAGGGGCAGATGCTCTGCTATTTCATCGCCAAAGGTGTGCGCCTCAAGGCCCCGGCCACCGCGCCAAAATACATCATGGCCTTGGCGAGCTCCATCCTTGAGAAGCTTGCTCTGTACAAGAAGGGCATCACTGATTCGCTCACCGGGTTGCATACCCGCGAATTCTTTTTCGACGAATTGGAAAAGTCTATCGATCAGGTACAGGGCTGCCTCGCCACAGGAAGTTGCCGCGCTGGCGTCGAAGGTCGCGAAGCGGACATGACTTTCTCCGGCACCCTCGGCGTTCTCTTCCTCGATCTCGATTGTTTCCAATGGATCAACGAACATTACGGCTACCTCACTGGCGACGATATCGTCGGCGAAGTAGGGCGTTTGCTCCATATCGTCTGCCCGAAGTACACAACCGTGTCCCGGTTCGCTAACGACAAGTTCGCCATCCTCATTCCAGATGCAAAACCGCGAGCCTGTTTCCAGCTTTCCGAGGTCATCCGGTCCGGCATTTCCAAGCTTTCTTTCATCGATGATATCACCAACGACACCATCACCATTTCCGGTTCCGTCGGTTTCGTGAATTACCCGCAGGGCCTTGAAGGCGGTCAGTTCCGGCGCGCCGCATCCGAACAGGGCCGCATACTCGTTCGCAAAGCCCGCAAAGCCGTGGCTGTTGCCAAGGATCTGGGCCGCAACCGCGTGTTCGGTTATGCCGACATCCTTGCCAAGGGCGGGCGTGTACTCGAAACCCTGCCCATGAATCGCATGATCGTGTCCATCGGTGAATCCGCCGGGGCCAAGGTCGGCCAGCGTTTCCTTATCCGCGCACCCAAATCCGGGGCCGCAACCACTGCCAACCTCACCGAGGACGAGCGTCTTTCCGGGCGTTATCCCGCCATGTTCAAGGGCGAAGTTGTCCTCGTCGAAGTGCAGGACCAGATTGCTTTTGCCGAGGTGCTGCATCTTGGCGACGCATCATGGACCGTGCTTCCCGGCGATGGTCTCAAGCTCGTAGTCGGCGAAGAGAGCCTGTTTGCCGACACTCCGGAAACCAAGGACGGCACGGTGCGCAAAGACGCCACAACCAAGCTCTTTAGCTACAGCGATTTCATTTCCAATTTCTCCACCGCTCGTCTGGCACCCGAATCCTTCGGCCTCTCGCTCATCCGCATTCTCGACCAGCCCGCCGAGAGCGATGACGGTTATCAAGAAGCCATGGATCAAATGGTCGCCAACATCGCCAACCTTGCACGCGGAGCACTCGGCGAAGGTACTTTCGGCGGACGATACGGCCTCAACGGCATGATCTTTTTTCAAGAGGACGTGGATCGCGAGACGCTCAACGCCCGCACTCTGGAAATCGAAAAGCTCGCAGCCGAGAACTTCGGCGTGAAGATCTCCACCGGATCAGCCTGTTTCCCGTTCCTTAATTTTGAACGTGCCGATATCCTCGATAACTGCTGCAAGGCTCTCGACCACGCGCTCCTCTTATCCGATCCGCGTGTCGCCGTGTTCGATTCCATCTCGCTCAATCTTTCAGCTGACCGTCGGTTCATGGATGGCGATATCTACGGAGCCATCGAAGAGTTTAAGCTCGCGCTTCTCGACGACGAGAACAACCTTCTCGCCCGTAACTCGCTCGGCATCTGTTTCGCCCAACTCGGACGTTTCGAAGATGCTCGCCAGAACTTCACCGAGGTCGTCGCCATCGATAAAAAAGATATCATGGCGCTCTACAACCTCGGTTGGGCGCACCATCGCCTCGGCGATCTCAAAAAGGCCGAACAAGCGTACCGCCAATGTCTCAAAGCGGAACCCAATCATGTCTATTCGCTCATGCGTCTCGGTTCCATCGAGGAAAAGGCCGACCATCTCAAAAAGGCCACCAACTACTACAAAAAAGCCGCCGACCAACCCGGCGGCGAGCGCATGGTCCTGCGCCCCCTCGCCCGCGTCTCCTACAAGCTCGGCAACATAGAAGACACTCGCGAATATCTGCATCTCGCGCTCAACGCCGATCACAACGATCACCAGGCGATGCACATTCTCGCCAAACTCTATCTCGACCAAGGCGAAGATCCACAAATCGCCGAAGTCCTCTCCCGCCAAGCCTCAGCCCTGTCCCCCGGCAAAGACGCCTACTGGGACGTGCTGATCGAAGCCCTTGAAGCGCAGGGCAAAGGTGAAGAAGCAGCGAAGGTTGCGGCGCGGGCTGGGTAGATAAACTATTCAATCTGTTTGCTTACAAAGAGTGTTCGAAAACGAAAAAGCCGGAGCCACCAATTAAGGTAGCTCCGGCTTTCTTTGTGCGTAATGCCGAATCTAGAACCGTTCGAATCCTTCGTCGGTTTGGCCGAGGGCGGGCTGTGCGGTCCGAGTGACCGTTGGGTTAACAGCCCGTGAGGGATCGAACTGTCCTAGTTGACCACCATTGATCTTGAAATAGCCGATGACGGTGCGTAGGTGGTGGGCCTGTGCGGAGAGCTCTTCTGCCGTTGAGGAGAGCTCTTCGGCGGCGCTGGCGTTTTGTTGGACTACGCTATCCATTTGGTTGACGGCTTTGGTGATGACGTCGGTACCGTTGCGTTGTTCGTCGCTGGCGGCCGAGATTTCTTGCAGTTGGTCAGCGGTGGAGGTGATATCTGGCACCATGCGGGTAAGGATATCTCCTGCTTTGGCAGCAACGGCT
>JAFLJT010000061.1 GCA_022712855.1 Pseudodesulfovibrio sp.
GTCTCCTCCGGGAGCGTCTTGATTTTTTTGGCCAGCAGGTCCGCCACGTTGTTACTGATCTCGATATCATTGACCGCTTCATCCCATACCCATCGATTCTGCTCATGGGAAAATTCCAGCATCCCAGTTTCGTACAGAGTGGTCAGCAACTGGATAATGAAGAAAGGATTGCCCGCGGTCTTCTGCTGCACCAACACGGCAAGCGGCGCGGCATATTCCTCGTCACCTTCCACGGTATCGGCAACCAGTGAATCGGTATCCTGGAGTGACAGAGGGCCCAGCGTCATCGTCTTGATCCCCACGTCCGCTGCCCCGCGCTGACGAATCTCATCAAGAGTTAACATCAGGGGGTGGGAAGGGGAAACCTCATTGTCCCTGTATGCACCAAGCAACAACAGATATCCAACGTCTGCGGCATGACTCATAACCGTTTCCAACAATCCCAGAGAAGCCGGATCGACCCATTGCAGGTCGTCTAGGAAAAGCGTCAACGGGTGCTCTTTCGTGCAGAACGCGTTCAAAAATTGCAAGAACACCTTACGGAAACGCTTTTGCATCTCCACGCCGTGGAGCTTCAGAACCGACGGTTGCGACCCGATTATCAATTCCAAATCGGGAATGATGTCCACAAGAATCTGGCCTTCATCGCCCAGGGCGTTCAACAGCTTGAATCGCCACGTCGCCAGTTGCTCTTCACTTTCCGTGAGCAGGTATTGAATGAGCTTGGTGAAGGCCTCAATAATGGGCGCATAGGGGACGTCATGTTGATACTGATCGAACTTTCCGGAAATGAAGAACCCTCTTTCCCGGACGATAGGCTTGTAGATTTCCTTGACCAGGGAAGATTTCCCGATACCCGAATACCCGGCGACAAGAATCATCTCCAGGCCGCCCTGACTGGTCCGGGAGAATCCTTTCATCAAGGTGTCGATTTCGAGTTCACGGCCATAAAATTTTTGAGGAATGCGGAACTGCTCAGCCCCCTCTTCCTTGCCGATCTCAAACCAGGGAATTGAATTGCTGTTCTGTAGCTCTTCAAGGCACCGGGACAAATCCGCGACAAGGCCAGCGGCGCTCTTGTAGCGATCCTCCGCCATCTTGGAGAGCAGCTTCATGACGATAGAGGCAAGTGGCTCGGGGATATCCGAATCAATCTCATGGGGGTGAACTGGTGTTCGCGCAATGTGACAGTAGACCATCTCCATAGGATCATCCGTCTCGAACGGCAGCCTCCCGGTCAACATCTGGTATAACGTCACACCAAGAGAATAGAGGTCGGTCCTGTAATCAATGGCCCGGTTCATACGCCCGGTCTGCTCCGGAGACATGTACGGCAAAGTCCCCTCAATGACTCGAGGATTTTGGACGGCCTGCGTCTCCCGGCTCAACTCGGTGGAAATGCCGAAATCAATAAGCTCCACCTGACCTGTTGCCGGGGCCCAAATGATATTCGTGGGATTGATGTCTTTGTGGATGTAATGTTTCTTATGCACACTCTCGACAATGCGAGCTAGAGAGATAGCCAACGGGAGAAAACTGTCTACAGGAAGTTTGCCACCTCGCTCCTTGAGATGGTGGGCAAGGGAGTCTCCGCCGATATCGTTAAAAACGATCATGGCTTGATTGCCGGAGGACTCCAGCGCACATGCCTTCACCACGCCGTCCAGATCCAACTCCTTGGTGATGGCATACTCCATACGGAATCGGGCCAGATCCCCACTATGGATTTGGTCGGCATTGAGTCTCTTCAGCACCACCTTCGCTTTATCTTCATCACGTATACCGCGAGAAATAAGTGACCGATCGCTCTCGTATAAAAGTTCCCCAATCTGGTAGCCGTTCATAGGACTTCATCCCTTATCATTATACCCTCTCCTCACGGAGACTCCTATTCATAGTACATTAAGCCCAAAAAGGAGCAATGTCTTTTGCAAAATCATGCCTCAAAGGACGCTCTCAGCTATGCCGAGTTGATGAATGTCGTGGGTCGTAGTCATCAAGTTCTTATGCCTAAGGACAACCTGAATGCTGCGATGCTACTATATAGTCCTCTTCTAAGACCACTCACGAGGAGAGATCCCCGGACGGCTGAAGGTTGGCACGAAGAGTTTCGGCATTTGTCGACAGTGTCATTTAATAATAATTCCATGTTAGTTTTTTCTCTGGCACGTATATATGTAGAGATGTATCTCATGCGTTTAAAGAACAGAGGTGGTGAATGGGAAATATCAATATATTGATTGTCGATGATTCCAAGTCAGCATTGTATGCATTGGTAAGACTTTTAGACTCTCCTGAAACAAATATCATGACTGCAGCGGATGGCCTTGAAGGGCAAGACGCTGTCAGACGAGAGACATTTGACTTGATAATTACCGATGTTGATATGCCAAATCTCAACGGGCTGGATTTGTGCCAATGGATTAAAGAGAATCCTGAAACGGCTGATATACCGGTTATTGTTTTAAGCTCTCGAGAGACTGATCAAGATATTGAAAACGGCTTCAGAGTCGGGGCGAATGCCTACGTACCAAAGAGTTTGGCGGACAAGGAGCTCATCCCCCGTGTCGAAGCTGTCATGAACAGAAGCTCCTGCGTTAAGGATAAGACGATCCTGGTTATTGAAGACTCTCCGTCAATTCAGGCGTTTACCAAAGACGGACTTGAAGCCGCTGGATTCAAGGTAGTCCTTGCGGACGACGGACAACATGGCCTTGATATAATAGAGGAAGTCGTTCCTGACCTTGTGTTGACTGATTTGTATATGCCCAATGCTGACGGCAGTGTGTTCTGTCGAAAAGTGTTCAGTATGGAGCAGTTCAGATTGCTGCCGGTGGTTGTCATGAGTTCCATGAGTGACAAGCCTGTAATGCAACGATTGATTCAGGATGGCGCGACTGCATTTATTTCCAAGCCTTTTAATATTGATATGCTTGTCCTTACCATAGAAAAAATATTGTCTGATCATTTTCAGACGATGTTGGAAGAGCGAGAACGGCTTGTTGTCGAACGAAAGCTTACACTGGGGTCCATAAGCAGCTTGATTAATGCCCTGGAGGCCCGGGACAAGCACACCCGTGGACATTCGGAATCAGTGACTATGCTGTCTGCGGCTATAGGCACGGAACTGAAGCTTTCCAATGCGCAAATGACGCGTTTGCTTATTGCCGGAAATCTTCATGATTTAGGGAAAATCGGGGTACGCGACAATGTGTTGCTCAAACCCGGCAAACTGACTGACGATGAATATGAACACATCAAAACCCATACTGTCGTTGTAAAAGACATTCTGGCCCCACTCCATGATATGGAGGACATCCTTTTTGCCGCCTCTTCACATCATGAGCGATGGGACGGCTCCGGCTATCCTAGTGGTCTTAAGGGAAATGAAATTCCGCTCTTTGGAAGAATCATCGCAGTTGCCGATGTCTATGACGCTCTGACAAGCGACCGCCCTTACCGGAATGGCATGTCCAAGGGAAAAGCTTTGGCGATAATTTCCGAGGGCAGGAATACTCATTTTTGCCCAGTTATCGTCGATGCATTTTTTCAGTATATTGAAAAACTTGATGATGAAAACACCTCCTGAAATAAATCTGATCGTGGGGAATTGGCATTACACCACTCAGCCTGTCACGAAACCCATAGAGCTATACGGCTTTCATTGAGTCCATCGACGGACGAACCTTCTTTTTCGCCATTTCTTCGTGGCCTCTCACGGCAACAGGAGCGAATCAAATCCCCTTGGGGACGCCAAGACATTTCTAAACGGTTACAGCTCACACTGTGACCGTTTTTTGTATGAGGCTCAGTCCATCTGTCTAACTCATTGACCGCCCGCTCATTGACCGCCCGCTCATTGAAAATATGGCCTGTTATCTCTTGCTCGAATCAAGCATGGTGTGAGTGAATGCACAACCTCATACTCGTAGCGGCCTGACCGAATACCTTGCGCGCTTAAGTTAGCCGGCACACAGAACGACAAAAAAGCCCTTGGACGTTGGTCCAAGGGCTTTCACTATACTTTCGTCACGAGTCGCTGGCGACCCGCGTACTCACTGCGGAATTATTGTGCGAAGTGAACGCGAAGAACTTCGGCCGCGTCCTTCCCGTCAGCGGTTTTCACGCCTTCAAGCCACTTCGCCACCATGTCGAGATTCGCAGCAATCCAATCCCGAGCAGCCACTTTAGCAGGCTTCTTTTTATAACCGAACTCATTAATCCAATCACTTTGGATGCTTGCCTTAATCACAAAGTTTTCGAGGAACTTCTGGACTTCCGGATGGTCTTTTGCAAAGCCAGCGCGGGTTATTGTGTTTATGGTGCTCGCGCTGATCATTACCTCAGCGCCTGGGATGCTTTCCAGAGCATGGATTTTCATACGAGTCTCCATCCAGTGGGGCGTCCAGCAGCCAAAGACGGTCCACTCTTTGCCAGCCATGCGGCTCTCAATGGCCGCCAGCATCATGGGGGTGGTGAGGCCGACATGTTTCCAATCACCCAATCCTCCGACATTATTCTTCAGCAACGTCGTCAGGCTCGTATGCATGCCAGTGCCAGGCTCAATGTTGTAGATGGATTTGCCGAACTCGTCGGCGTGATCCTTGATATCGCCAACAGACTTGACGCCGGCCTGCCAAGCATCCTCGGATACGCATATGCCAATACCTGCGTCGGCGAGATGGGTCTGGACCTTCACGATCTTACCTGCTTCGACCGCGGGTACCAGCATGGGATTCTGCTGCGGCGTCCAAGCGCCCAGAAAAACATCCGTGTCCTTGACGCGCATGCTTTCGTAAATGATCGGTGCGCTGACTTTAACGAGTTTTACCTTGTAGCCAATTGATTCAAGGATCTCCTTGACCACTGTCGTCTTTATGGTTGCGCCGGGCCAACCCGGAGGCATACCAAACGAGACGTCATCGGAAGCAACGGAAACTGATACTGTGGAAACACAAACCATAAGCGCAAAAACACAACTAAGTAGCTTAAATTTCATTGAATCCTCCAAAGGATTTTTTTGACTTCCAATCATAACGATTGAAACATATTCGAACCATAAATCATCAATCAATTAGTAGCATAATATGAACATGGCGACCTTCCTTTCATCAGGAGGTCGCCATATCCAATTAATTATATCAAAAGTACGCTTGGCTCAGATGAGCTATTGAGCGGCCTTGCGAGCAGCGTCAATCCAACCGTCCCAGGTTGCCTTGTTGTTGGCAATCCATTCGTCGGCGTGTTTGCCGATGTCTCTGGCGGACTTCTCACCATCGTTCATGCGGGTGTTCTGTTGGCTGACGTCAGCCAGAGGCAGAGTGAACACTTCGAGGAACTTGGCGGCTGCCGGATTCGCGGCAAGGAACTTCTTGTTGGCAACAACACGGATGTCAGAGACAACGAAACCAGCCTTCATCGGGTCGGAGACAGCGCCGACAACACCGGAAGCGGACATGCGTGCGACAGAGCCAGCCTGGGCTTCAGTGGGTTTGATTTCCGGTACGTTGATCCACATGACGTCTTTGCCGGGAGCAAACTTGTAGACCGTCCAGTTGGGTGTCCAGGTGTAAAAGAAAGCGGGCTCGCCAGCTTTGAATGCACCCAGAGCGGAAGCCATGCCAGCCTCGTAGGCGGCCTTGACGGGATTGATGTCATCTTCCAGGCTATATGCCTTCAAGTGATGATCAATAACGCCCTCACAAGCCCAACCAGGGGGGCAGGCGGTGAGGTCTGCTTTGCCATCGCCATTGGAATCAAAGGCGGCCTTGACTTCCGGGCGGGCAAAATCAGCCAGGGACTTAATACCGAACTTGTCGACTTCCTTTTTGGAAACGAGGTAACCCTGCAGTCCACCAGCTTTGATGACGTAGCCGATTTTCGTGGCCTTTTCGTCAAAATTCTTAGGCAACTGAGCATCGTGCATGGGGAACCAGCCGTTGGCCCAGTAATCCAGATCGCCAAGGGTGACGGAATTATAGAAAATGGGGTTGGCGAGATCTTTGGCCTTCTTGACCGTGTATCCCATCTCTTCCATACCCTTGCGGATCAAAGTCTCCTGAAAGAAACCAGTGTTCCAAGTAGCACGAGCGGGCTTGATTGTTACGCCTTCGCCCGGTTTCATATCCATAGCCAGTGCAGTGGACGCGATCATGACCGTACAGACCAGGGCCAGTGTCAATTTCATCAATTTCATAAAAATCCTCCTAAGATTCTCTATTATTTATTTACTTTTTTGCGCCATTGCTTGGGTGATGCGATCAAGGACGATAGCCATGAGCACGATGCCCAAGCCACCAACGACCGCCTGCCCAATGTCCAGAGTATTCAGCCCGTAGATGACGGGTGAACCAAGGCCACCTGCACCAATGAGAGCTGCGATGACGACCATGGACAGAGCCATCATGATGGTCTGGTTCATTCCGGCCAGGATGGACGGCATTGCCAGAGGAATCTGTACCTTGATCAGCACTTGCATACGATTGGCACCGAATGCCTGAGCCGCTTCCACCAGTTCAGGATGGACACCACGGATACCAAGGCTCGTGAGACGGATAATCGGTGGCAGGGCAAAAATGATGGTTGCCAGAACACCCGCAACGTTACCCACAGAAAAGAGCATGACGATGGGTACGAGGTAGACAAAAGCCGGGGTGGTCTGCATGGCGTCGAGGACCGGGCGCATGCCCATCTCAAATGTATCGCTGCGCCCGCACAGGATGCCAAGCGGAATACCGAATAATCCACAGATAACAACGGACGAAAGAACCATTGCCAGAGTGATCATAGTGTCTTCCCAGAGGCCGAGAAAGCCGATGAGCAGCATAGATAACAACGAGAAAAGTGCCAGCCGCTTGCCGGAAAATTTCCAGGCGGTAGCACAGACAACAAGAATGACAATAGCCGGATGCAATGCACCCAAACCGTTCTCAAAGCCAGTGAGCAGTTGCTCCACAGGCCACTTGAGCGCCTGGAAAAACTCGCGGTGATTGTCCACCAGCCATTCAACACCTGCGGAAACCCATTGATCCAGGGGTATGATTGCTTCACCAAACATGATTATGCCTCCCCTTCACCGTTATCGGTTTCGGTCTTGTGCAACGTTTTAAGGAATCTGTTCTTGGAGACGACACCCTTGTAGATGCCGTCGGCATCCACCACGGGGACCGGCCATGGACTTGATGCCACCATGGGCAGGATATCCTGCATGGATTCATCAAAATTCACGGGGTAACCCTCTTCCAGAAAGCACTGGCTGAGTGGTTTATCCGGCATCCCTTTGGCGAGAGCTTCCTGTATTCCTTCGGAAGAGACGATGCCAAGGAAACGGTGTTTCGAGTCGAGAACGTACCCATGTTCGCGCTCACTGCCACTCAAAATTTCATGCGTGGTGCGAAGGCTACCAATCTTGCTCGCAATGATGGTTGGATGCGTATCACGCACGATGTCGCCAGCGCTGATGACGTTAGTCGGGTCAACGCCGCGGAAGAAGGCCCGCACATAATCGTCTGCCGGATTCTGAAGAATCTCGTCGGGCGTGCCGACCTGAACGATCTTGCCGCCTTCCATGATGGCGATGCGGTCGCCGATGCGAAGAGCTTCATCCAGATCATGTGAAATAAAGACAATAGTGCGCTGGTGTTCTCCCTGCAATTTGAGCAGCTCATCCTGCATCTCGGTACGAATGAGCGGATCAAGAGCGGAGAACGCCTCATCCATGAGCAAAATTTCTGGATCGACAGCCAGACCGCGAGCCAGGCCCACGCGCTGCTGCATACCACCACTGAGTTGGGCAGGGTACATATCCTCCCAACCCTCAAGGCCAACTTGCTTCAATGCCTCACGGGCGCGCTCATGACGTTGCGCCTTATCCACACCTGCCAGCTCAAGACCAAAAGCGGCGTTGTCCAGCACACTCTGGTGCGGCATAAGGGCGAATGATTGAAAGACCATGCTCATATTGCGCAGCCGAAAATCTACGAGCTCACTATTGCTCATGGCCGTGATATCCTGCCCATCAACAAACACTTTACCCGAAGTGGGTTCGATAAGCCGATTGAGCATACGTACGATGGTGGATTTACCCGAACCAGACAGGCCCATGATGACGAAGATTTCTCCGGCTTCGATGGAAAACGAGGCATTGTCCACACCGACAGTCATACCGGTCTGCTCAAGCACAGACGCTTTGTCATGCCCTTGCTCAACCAGACTCAGCGCAGCCTTGGGTTTTTTTCCGAAAATTTTATACAGATTCTCTACGCGTATTTTTTCCATGATTTCTCCAATACAAAAAACAGCAGAACACTTTCACATTGGTGAAAGAGCTACTTAACAAAATACTAAAACAACTATGGGAGTATTGTCTGTTCTGGCGCCAACAGAGGGGGCGCGTGGGCGGAACATGGAGTGGATGAGATTGGCAATAAATTCGGTAAGCAATAAGGAACTAGGATAGCAACTCCGACTGTTGTTTTAAAAAAATACATACGCAGATTGATGTTGATTGCGAATGTAACTTTAATTTTTTAATGCATTTTTTTATTTTACTTTGCACTGCGGACTGCACTTTTGCATTGATACAATCATTTTTTCGCAAGGCAATATGAATAAAAAATCTCAATATTTACCTTATATAAAGAACAGTTTTCTGTCAAATGCATCAATATTTCATTAAAAATATCTCCAAAGAGCTTCCTTTCCTCGCATTCAATATCAGCAGGCAAGACCTCGTTCAGCAACCTGCCAGACATGGCTATTTTTCAATTCCGACTTTTTTAGAAGTTTTTCTGAAATCTCCATAAACTTCCACGCCAAAACTGCCGAACTATAAACAGTAACCATAATCACGTTCGCTCACCGCGATAGCCAGATTCACGTTGATTCGCTTTAAGGAATATATGCCGCACCCTTTTTTCTTCCTCCATATTCCAAAGACTGCCGGGACAACCCTCAATACAATATTGGATGACAATTTCCTGCCCGATGCCATCCTCAACGTCTATACGGACGAGCAAAAGGAACGGCTCAAGGAAACAACATACGAAGAGATCGCCGAGTACGATCTTGTCCGTGGGCATGTA
Organism: Pseudodesulfovibrio sp.; assembly: GCA_022712855.1. Classification (GTDB taxonomy): domain Bacteria; phylum Desulfobacterota; class Desulfovibrionia; order Desulfovibrionales; family Desulfovibrionaceae; genus Pseudodesulfovibrio. The sequence continues at coordinate 9,084 of JAFLJT010000061.1, forward strand.
TTCATCGCCAATTTCAGCGACATATTAGACGGCCCGGTCCCGTTCAACGTGTTTACTTTCCTGCGCGAACCAGTGGACCGCGTCATATCCGAATTCTATTTCCTCAAGTCGTGGCCCAAGAGCCATCTCTATTCCTTTCTCAACGAAAACGATGTTTCATTGCATGAATACATCACCAGCAACCACCCCATGCTCAAGGTGCGCGGTCGCAATCTCATGGTCAATTCCCTCTCCGGCGTCGGCTTGGAATCAGTCGAAGATCGCCTCGAAATTGCCTGGCATCACCTCAAGGAACGGTTCATCTTCTTTGGCCTGCTGGAACGGTTCGATGAATCAATCCTGCTCATGAACAAGGCCCTGGGCATTCATAACGCCTTTTACGAAAAGCAAAATGTTCGCAACCGACGCGTGCATCGGCCAGTATCGCATCATGATCTCGAAATCATTCAGGAACACAATTCCGCAGATATACAGCTCCACGACCGAGCATGTCTTGAATTCGAAGAACGCATTCAGGCCATGGGATCCGCGCTCCAGGCAGATTTGCGCCTATTCACCAAGATCAACGAACGTTTCCAGCGGGTTTCCGACCTCATCATGCAAAGGGACGGCGCAGAAGGTGTGGGAATGGGTGATTTACTCAATTCAAAGTAGCCACTTCAGAACCTCCCCCCCTCTCTTCATTTGACATCCCGCCCCAGTTGGCACACTCATAGAGTCAGGAATATTCCACACATGCCACACTCGGGAGATGACCTATGGGCGACATTCGAATCGAAACAGACAGCCTCGGCACCGTCGAGGTCCCCGCAGACCGTTTATGGGGCGCACAAACCCAGCGAGCACTGACACTCTTTGCCATCGGCACCGACACAATGCCCCTCGAAATGGTCGAAGCCTACGCCATCCTCAAAAAGGCATGCGCCCTTGCCAACGCTCACGCAGACAAACTCCCGGCAAACAAAAAAGATCTGATCGTCCAAGTCTGCGACGAAATTCTCGCTGGCGATCACGCCGACATGTTCCCACTCTCCGTCTGGATTTCCGGCAGCGGCACCCAGTTCAACATGAACGTCAACGAGGTCATCGCCAACCGCTGCTCCCAACTCTCCGGCTCCCCCCTCGG
>JAFLJT010000363.1 GCA_022712855.1 Pseudodesulfovibrio sp.
GCCCAGTCGCGCCAGTCGTTGAGAAGTTGCATGTGCTCTCTGCGCATGAACTCCTTGGACTCGATGCACTGCTTCTCATTGGCGGGAAGCTTGAGCTCGGGCTGCTTGTATTCTTTGGTTATGCCTTTGCCGATAATAAACGGGAGGCAGAGCAACCCGATGAAGAGGCCAAGGCCGACGATGATCGGGAAACCGTAATGCATTTTCATTTACGCATCCTCCGTGTTCGGGGGAGTCCAGTCGTCATCTTCATCCTCAAAACCGGGCAGAGGCTCCAGGCGCATGTCCATGGTGCGTTCTTCGCCTTCGGTGAAGATGAGGGCGTTAGCGACCATTTCGTGAACGCCGGTAACCATGACGCCGGGGGCCCAGTAGTCGGCCAGCGGGATCAGGGTGGCGCGGTCAATGGCGCAGATGCAGGCCAGGGTATTCACCTGGTGCTCGTCTCTGACGTATTTGAGTGCGTTTCCACGGGGCAGGCCGCCACGGAGACGAATCTCAAGGATTTCTTCGGTGTTGAGGCCGGAACCACCAGCGCAGCAGAATGTCTCTTCGCGGATGGTGCCCACAGGCATCTCGAAGAAGTTGTTGCAGACAGCCTTGATGACGTAGCGCGGCTCGTCCAGCAGTCCCATGCCTCGGGCAGGGTTGCAGGAGTCATGGTAGGTGACGCGCAAGTGATCGTTGCGGCTCTTGTCGAGGTTCAGCTTGCCGTGCTTGATCAAGTCGGCAGTGAACTCGGCGATGTGAACCATCTTGGTGGCTGCTGCATTTTCGAACACGGTACCGGTGATCGGGTTAACCGGGGTTTCCATCTGGTCGCCCTGGGTGTCGCCGTTCATGGTGTCCATGTACTGATGTACAACGCGCCACATGTGGCCGCACTCGCCACCAAGAATCCACTTACAACCGAGGCGATTAGCCTCAGCGTACATCTTGGCGTTGAGTTTCTTCATGGTTTCGTTGTTCGTGAACGAACCGAAGTTACCACCCTCTGATGCGTATGTGGACATGGTGTAATCCAGGTCCAGATGATCGAAGAGAGTCAGGTAACCCATGAAGGTATAGATGCCCGGATCGGCGAAAGCATCGCCGGACGGGGTGATGAACAGGATGTCGTGGCCGTGCTCGTTGAGCGGGGCTTTGACTTTCTTACCAGTTACTTCCTCGATGTCGTCAACCATGAACTCCACGATGTCCGCGAAGGCGTGAGGCTGAATACCGAGGTGATTACCAGTCCTATTACAGTTGGAAACAGGGTCCATGATCCAGTGGGTACCAAGACCCACCAAGTGCATCAATTCACGAGCCATCATTGTGATTTCCGCAGTATCGATGCCGTAGGGGCAGTACAGGGAACAGCGGCGACACTCGGTGCATTGGTAGAAGTAGATGAACCATTCTTTCAGGACATCTTCTTCCATGACACGAGAGCCGGTGAGCTGCGTCAGGATCTTGCCAGCCAGGGTGAACTCGCCACGATAAATCGAGCGCATGAGTTCAGCACGCAGAACGGGCATGTTTTTGGGATCGCCGGAACCGATGAAGAAGTGACACTTGTCTGCACAAGCGCCGCAACGAACACAGATATCCATGAACAGCTTGAGCGAACGGAATTTACCGAGGCGCTCTTTGAAGCCGTTAACAACGATTTCTTTCCAGTTGGGCGGAAGTTTCCAATCCTCTTGGCCCGGAGACCATTCGCGGGCCGGACCCCACAGGCCGGGAAGCTTGGATTCCATGTATTCCATGGTCGCAGGCTTGGCGGGGTAGCACCAGTTGCCCGGTGAGAAATCCACCGGGGTCTCCATCCAACCAGTGGTCGGCGGAGCGTAGTCTATGCTCTTAAAGAGCTCATCAGCTTTAGGCATGTCGGACATATCTATTATCTCCTAAGATAAAGTATCACCGTGAGGTGAACCCTAGGCTTCGCCTTCTTCTTCAGGGGCTTTGCCGTTCTCGGGGTCATCCAGAGGCAGTCCAGCTTCAGCCATGGGAACGCCGAATTCCTTTTCGTAATCGGCGTAGGCGTGGGCCTTGATGCTTGGATCGTTCCAGGGGTTCACGTGGTGCTTGGCGCGCGTATCGTTCGGCAGGTTCCTTGTCGGAGACAGAAGGACTCCGGGGAAGTGCATAAGCTTGCTGAACGGGAAGTACACCATGAGCGTGCTCACCAGGAAGACGTGGATGAAGAAGGAAACACCGATAGTGTCAGGGACAACATAACTAAATGTCATCAGACCCATGGTCAGTTCCTTGATCGCGATAACGTCGACCTTGGCGTAGTAACGCATGTAGATGCCCGACAGGGCGACAGCCAGAATCAAAAACAACGGGAAGTAGTCAGAGACGTACGAGATGTAATTGATCTTGGGGTCATAGAGCCTGCGACCGAGAAGGAGCAGCACACCAGCCAGCAGACCGAGGTCAGCCAGATACATGGTGGGCGCACCAATCTGCAAAAGGCCGTCAACGAACTCAAGGCCGTTCACGAAGAACGGGATGGGTTCGAGGAACAAGCGCAGGTGGCGCAGAGCTACAATGAAAAAGGAATAGTGGAACGTGATGGCGAAGAGCCAAAGCCACTTGCTGGAGTTGTAAGCGACAACAGGGCCGCCCTTGGTCTCGTGCAAGGATGCCGCGGTGTTCCGGAACAAAGAACGGAAAGCAAAGACTTCCAGGACCATTCTAAAGAAGGTCTGGGCCCCGGTCTGGGGACAGTCGAGCTTGTTCTGGGGGAACAATTTGGGATCAAAGGATTTAAACTGGCCACCGGTTGTGGGGATACGGAACGGAACAGGGCTCCGACCCCAATTGATGACTTTA
>JAFLJT010000062.1 GCA_022712855.1 Pseudodesulfovibrio sp.
GCAACGCCGGGAGGTCGTGTCTTTTACCTGCGTCATGGTAGACAGGCACAGGGGAAGAAAATGGATCATCAACGCGAGAGACAAGGCGAGTTTCCACGCACGTTCCTTGCCCACAAAAGGACGGATGGCCCATGACAAAGCAAGGCCAAGGGCGCGGGCCGAAGTGGACAAGGCCAGACAAAGGCCGAGCATGAGAAGTGAAATGAGTCGGAGTGCGAGAATCCCGCTATCCTGCGCGATCTGAACGGGAGCATTACCTGCTACGGCGTCCAAAACGACCTTCATCAACACCCAGAACAGGACAAAGAAAAACATGCTGCGGACCATCTTCGTCCCAAGGGGCTGGCTGGCGGCCAGCGGGAGGAGCATGGCGAGCAAGATAGCGCCACATACCGCTACGACTAGAGGCCCCAAAGCCCATAATGCGGGACCAAGCACCATGGCGATTGCCATCTTGAGGCGCGGGTCCAGATCGCGAATGTATGTAGCCGTCGAAGACATTATTCGGCGTCATCCCACGGCTTGACGCCCAGTCCGGCGTTCCATGAGCACGGCGGGCGAACCCCATGCGAGATGACATGATCGAGCACGGTGTCAGGCGGTCCGGTCAGAACGAGACAGCCTGAGTCGAGAACAGCCAGTTCATCCACGATATCAACAAAACATTCCAGATCATGGGACGACACTATTTGCGTCAAACCTGCCTGCATATTCTCAACAATGATCTTGCGCATCTCGCGCATACCAGGAAAATCCAGCCCGCTGAACGGTTCGTCGAGCAGAAGCACCTGCGGTTCATCAAGGAGTGCGGCAGCCAGACAAAGTTTACGTTTCATGCCCCAAGAGAGCGTCTGGACCGACTTGTCCCAACTCTCAAGGAGGTTGAACCGATCAGCCATGGCCTTGGCTTTGGTAACGGATTCATCCGTACGCTTTCGGCCTAAAAGCAAATCTTCTTCCACTGTCGCGCCGAGAATCTGTAAATCCGCATCCTGCATGACCATACGGCAAGCTGCACGAATCGCCTTCTCATCACCGGGGCTGGTGTATCCAGCCACGGACAATGTTCCGCCCGACGGTGTATACAACCCGGCCATCAGCGACATGAGCGTGGACTTGCCACTGCCATTGGCACCAACAAGGCCGACGAGCGCCCCTGTATCCACGGTCACAGTGACCGAAGAGAGAGCGGTATCACCCGATGGATAGCTATAATCAAGTTTCGACAGAGTGATCATTGAAGTTCCTTTCCCTTGAAATCTATAACCCGCACAATCCACTATGGACAGGCGGGCTGTCAATCATCAGGCATAAAAAAGCCCCCGCCGAAGCAGGGGCTTGAACGTGCTTTTTATATGGGGGCTATTAGAATTCGTAGCCGACGGAGAGACTGCTAATCAAGGTCTGGCCGTCTTTGAAGTCAACATCCCAAGCGCCAATGCTCAGGTTCTTACGTTCTTTTGTAATGACGTACATAAAGGACCAGTCAACAACCCAGCCATCTTCCTTGTAACCAAGACCTGTAGAGAACAATTGACGGTCATTGGCAGGCAGCATGAACGATGCTTCACCAGCGCGGGTAGGCGTCTGGTCGTATGCATAACCGAAGCGAACAGCAAGCCAGTCCTTGGCCCAGTACTCGGTACCAACCTGAAAACGCCAAGTGTTTTTATAGGTCAGAGTCGTCTCAGCATTATACGCGCCAGAATACGTAATCTTATCGGTAAGCTCCCAGCGTGTGTAGATCATATCAAATTCTGTAACCCACTTTTCATTGGGCTTATAGGCTGTACCCAGAGTGTAACTGCTAGGCAGCATGGCCGATATTTCCTGGCCCCCCTGAGAATCAACACCCGCAACAGAAACATCAGCACTACCTTCGGTAAAGAACTTCATCGGAGCCCGCCAGGTGAAACCTGTAGACCACTCATCGTTAACATCATAACTGACACCGATGTTGCCACCAACGCCATATCCGGAAGTATGAAAACTAGCTCTTGTAGCAGCACCCGTAGCCTTCTCAAGATCAAAGGATCCTTTCAAAATTTCAATGCCAACTGCCACAGACAGGTCGTCAGTAAACTTGAAAGCCATATTGGGGTTCAGGGATACAGATTGCACATCAACATATTGAAGGCTAGTTCTGCCTACCCATTCTTCATCATAATAAGTACCCAGTCCAAAACGGGTGAACACCCCTACACCAAACCACACGTCCTCATTGGATTCCATCTGATGTGTATAATAAATATGCGGTACGGGAAAAATTTTGGCTTGAGTTTTATTCTTGTCCCCATCGACATACACCGATGTCTGAGGCGAAATAAGAGTAACACCACCGTAGACGTGGTCGCCGTCAAGCTTGGTCATAAGCGCAGGGTTGGTTGCAATAACAGATGCATCACCAGCCTGAGCATAGCCAGTGGTTGCCATGGCAGTACTACGAGCACCCCATTCATACAGAGCGAAACCACCCGCCTGAACGACGGATGCAGATGCCATCAGGCATACGAAAAGACCACAGAAAACTAGAACGGATGCACGTTTCATCCTTCCCCCTTAGCGGCTGACACTTGCACTGTGTCAGCGGTCTGATCAATGATTCCGGCACCCTCCCAGATATGGTAGAACCTTCTACCCCGAAAACATTGAAGTTATTTTTTTCACAAACTCGTGGTTTAATACACGAACAGTGACATATTGTAAATCTGTAAATATAGCCTATTGTCGTACTGTATGACAACTGTGTGCGACAATTTATAATACCACCACTGTCCGGCATGTTTCTCGCATTTCATAGACTATAGGGAAATCATTTCCCCATGAAATCGAGGACCAAACTATGCGTATGCTGTTGGATACAAAGGAAAAGAACTTCCATGGGATGCTCGCCATTGGCGGGCTGGCCGGTATAGTTGAGGGGTCCATACGGTACGGATTTACCCTCCACACGGCATTTCCCGGCATGATGCTGACATTAATTGCCGCCTTTCTCGGCGGATTTTCCGGCTTTTTCATCAAGGATCTGTCACGCACATGGCGCGGCATGGCTCCCTACCGAGGCGTGAACAACGACGGCTGGGTGATGGGCGCATTCATTGGCACCTTCATCGGCACACTTTTCCAACTCCTCGACAGCGCCAACGGAGCCAATCTCGTTATCGGTTCCGTAACCGGGGCATACTTTGGTGCCATGTGCGGCGCGTTCCCCGACGAGTTCATCACACCGATCCTGCGTCTCATGCGCGCAGAACAAGCCGCCCGACAGATGTCAGAAAAAGAACAAGCACTCTAATTTTCTCCACACAGAAAAACGAAAACAGCCCCGACATCATCTGCCGGGGCTGTTTTCATCTATTGTCTCTAGAATTTATTGCATCTCAACCCAAATGACTGCGCCGAGTTCCAGCTCACGGCCTTTATACGGCTTGGCATCCGTATTCAGCCCGGCGAATCCCCACCAGCCTTTCCAGGGGCACACAAAAGTGAACACGCCATTACTATCGGCAATCACTTCTTGCGTCACCATTCGACCATTGGGCGCGGTCCGCTTGCCGTCCTTATTGTAATACTCCACCTCGACGCGGGTGTACGGCGCTGGCTTGCCATCGAGCAAAACCACGCCCTGAAAGACGTTGCCAGCATAATTGCCGAAGGGACGGGTCAGCGGCACGATCTCAGTCTTCAAGCCAAGCGGTGTATGCCATTCTTCACCTTCGCCGAAGCCGTCGATGACTACCTTGGTGATATGGCGAATGTAATTGTTCTCCGCGTCTTCCTTGTAAGGAACAGGATCAAAGACAAAGGCATAAAGCCCGGGCTGGCGCGGCGTATACGTGGCCTGCCACGCGGTATGGCCCATGACTGTGGTTTGTTTCAGCGTTCCGAGCAGATCGGTCTTCTGTTCATTATTTGCCACCACAAAAAACTCGGCTGGCTTTTCCAGCTCCATCCCAACCATCTCAAACGGGTGGGAAAATGAAAGTGTCAGATTCACAGAACGCGTATCCTGCGTCAAAGCATCCGTATCCGGTATAAGCATCCCGAAATGCGCCGAAGCCGCAGTTGCAACCAGTAGAACAAGTGCACAGGATAAAAATATCAGTTTCGCTTTCTTCATGTGTTTCCTCTCTCTGTTTTTCCGACATGAAAATGAATTTCATGCTCGAAGGATGCATACTAATATCAAATTAGTAACACAGGTCAAGGGGAAATTAGTATTTCATTCTTTACTCAACGAGTAGGAAATCGCTCTATTCTGAGGATTTACGCCACCGACGAGCCAAGCTGACGCCAGAAAGGTTGTGCCACAGGCTGAACAAAGCGCCCGGCAAAGCGGTGGCGGCACCGAAGTGTTTGACCGCCAAGGCCACACCAAGACCGGAATTCTGCATGCCAACCTCAATAGCAATAGTCCGGGCATCGCGCCTTGAACAACGAGCCAATCGGGCAACGCCGTACCCTGCTGCCAGTCCTAAGCCATTATGCAGGATCACTGCGACCAATACGAGGAACGGGAAAGCCAGAAGCGTCTTCTGGTTCAGACCAATGATGCAGGCAATAAGTAATGCAATGACGGTGATGGACAAGGCCGGGAAGTAACGGAGAAATGGTTCCAGCCGTTTACGGAAGATCCGGCGGAGGATAAGGCCGTCGACCAAGGGGAAGACCACAATCCAAAAGACGGACTGAACCATGGACCAGAAATCAATTTCTATCTGTGTGTCTAAAACAAGATAGATGATGGTCGGGGTGAGGATCGGGGCCAGACAGGTAGACGTCAGCGTCATGGTCACGGACAGCGGCACATTGGCCTTGGCGAGGTAGGCGATGACGTTGGACGCCGTGCCACCGGGACATGCGCCAACAACAACCATGCCGATCACAACTTCGGGCGGCAGGTCTAGAGCAAAGGAAATACCCACGGCCAAAGCGGGCATGACCGCATACTGCATGAACATCCCCAGACCGACCAGCGGCCACTTTCGCAGGATGTCGCGGAAGTCCTCGAAATCCAACGTCAGGCCCATGCCGAACATGATAATGCCCAAAGCAAGGGCGATATGCGGCCTCATCCAGGTGAATGATGGGGGATACACCAAAGCCACGCCGGACAGGACAATGGCAATGATGATGAAATGCTTTTCGATAAATTGGGGAATGGCGTCAAATTTCATACAGTGGAGGTGGCTGAAATGCTCCGGTATGTCAACGGAGAGAACAAAAAAAGGCGTACCTAAGCACGCCTTTTGAAGTTCATTCGCAAGGACTATGTATCGAGCGCGCCACCACAGCTTGAGCCAGCACCAGCGGTACATGCGAAGCAATGTGTACCAGTGACAACCTGACGATTGACCATCTGGTTGAGATCGAAATCTTCGATATGATCCGGTGCGCCGTGATTGACGGGCAAACCAAGAGCCTGATTGAAGTCGCAATCATACAAACGCCCGTCCCAACCAATATTCACCTGATGGCGGCACATGAGGCCATCCACCGTTGCCGGGTTGAAGGACTCGGTGAGCAGTTCCATGTACTGGTGATCCTGCCCCTTCTCTTTCAGCTCGTCCATATAGCGCCCGATGGGCACGTTCGTGATGGTGAGCAGACGGTTAAAGACAATGTCGTACCGTTCTTTCATTTCACGCTTATAGTCCCCTTCCAAGGCAGACTGACTCGGCGGCAGGTTCGGCCCCACTGCCGGATTGAAGACGAGATCGATGCTCAAACCATCTTGCGTTCCGTAGCCAAGCTCATTGAGCTTGTGCAGCACAGACACGGAACTGCTAAAGCATTTACCGCCACGCATGGCTGACACATTCTCTTCCAAATAACACGGCATGGACGCTACGAGGCCGACCTTGTTATCGGCGAAAAATTCCGGGAAGTCGGTCAATCCCGATTCTTCCATGGCGGACAAATTCGTCCGCACCTGCAAGGCGAAACCGCGCTGCTTGAGGCGAACAATAAAATCTTTGAGATGCGCATTGAGTTCAGGCGCTCCGCCCGTAATATCCACCATACTCGGCTTGATCTG
>JAFLJT010000063.1 GCA_022712855.1 Pseudodesulfovibrio sp.
CCCCATCCCCTTCTCCCTTCCTAAACTTTTTATATGCGCAGTCGCGCGTTCGGTGGGGATTCCGACAGTACTCTTTCAGCATAAAACAAAGTTGGGTGCGAAAATTTTAAGAGTAAAGCAGCAAGAGTAAGAACTGCCTAGGTCAGAGATTCAACTCTATCCACACGAACAAGCCAAAAAAAACCACATAAATTGCGGCACTTCTCCAAAGAAAAAGCATCCCCAGCCTTATACAATTGTCTAAGCCGGGGATGCTTTTTTTGGTCGTTAGGTGGGGTAGCCGCAAGGCGCAAGAGATATCCTGGACCGCCGCGTATTCCAATACGCAAGGGTCAGGATATCTCGCAGCAACGCGGCGGATGCCCCGCCTAACGACCAAAAAAAGTGGGTCGCGCTTTGGGGATTGTTGCGACCCACTTTTTTACAGGGATGAGAAGACGGGGGAATGGGTATCCGGTGGGGGCCGGACTCCCGTCTATTGGAAATATGTTCGTCGATTAGCGAAGGAAATGGATGCTCAGGTACGCGCCGCAGCAAGGACAAACCTTGACCGGAGAAGCAAGACTTTCGCCTTTAAGGATAACTGCTTCCCAAGGGATGAAACCGTCAAGGGTGTACTGAACCTTCAACCTGTGACCGCATTTGCAAAAACGTTCCTGCATGACTCTTCTCCTTGACCTTGCGCATTGGCGCGTTTGTTTCCGCTACACTCAACGTGCTTCTTTAATAAACAAACGCCGCCCATCTTGTCAACTAATTCTTTACACTTTGTTGTTTTATTTCTAACAACACCCAACACCCCATCATAAACCTCTTTAATTATAGGTCCTTAACAAACAAAAGCCCCGCAACCTCATCGGTTGCGGGGCTCAAATTGACCAAATATTACTGTCTATCTGTATTCACGCGAGGCCCAGAGCACCTTGCCGATGACGCGCACAGTATTCAGCTCGTCACCAGACAGATGAATGGGACTGTAGTCCGTGTTATCGCTTCGCAGAACCAGGGTACCGGGTAAACGCTCAACACGTTTGACCATGACCGTCTCTTCAACACCGACTGCATAGATACCACCGGAAAGGACGTCGGTGCGGGACTCGTCGATGAGCACCAGATCGCCTTCTTTCATCTCCGGCTCCATGGAATTACCGATGACTTCCATTAAGACCATGTTGGACGGATTGCCGCGTGAATTCAGCCAATCGGCCCGAAAAGAGTAGTATCCTTCCACGAGCCCTGCAGTCTCAAAGGACCCGCCGCCAGCACAGAGCCGGGCGCGAACCTTGGGCACCTCATGATAGGCTGCCCCCTGTTCTTCTGCGGCCGCGATGACCGCTTCAGGCCGAGGAAAGCCCTTGCCCAATTCAAGCCACAAGGGGTTCAGACCAAACCGTGCCGACAGATCAAGTATCCACCGGGCAGGGACAGAATCCTTGCGTTTGGCCAGTGAAACCGCCGCCCTGCCCACGTCAAGTTCGCGGGCTAACTGGCTTTGGTTGTTAATTTCCGTTTCTGAACAAAGCCTCGTAAAGAATGCTTCGAATCCATTACTCATTGTTGCGCCTTAGTTAATGTAGATGTTGCTCTATGGACTAATTGTTATCAATTGATATACATACCGTCAACCATAAATTACAGAATCAATCACAACTCGTTGGCAAACGGCACACAGCAATTGACGTAGCAGCGTGCATGAGCGAGAAGCAATGAACATTGTTTTTCACCGACAACACAGGATATTTCATGCTTTCATTTCTCGGCAACGTCATCTGGTTTCTTTTCGGCGGCGTATTCATGGCTCTGGGCTGGTTTCTGGCCGGATGTCTGATGGCGATTTCTATCATAGGCCTTCCGTGGGCGCGTTCGGCGTTTGTCATTGCGAAGTTCGCACTGGTGCCCTTTGGACGCACACTTATTCGCCGTGACATTCTCACTGGCGAAAAAGACATGGGCACATCCGGGTTCGGTTTTATAGGTAATGTACTGTGGTTTGTTTTTGCAGGCTGGTGGCTTTGCCTCGGACACGTTCTGTCAGCCCTTGCGTGCTGCATCACCATCATTGGTATCCCTTGGGGATGGCAGCACCTCAAGATCGCAGCGATTTCTCTGGCCCCCATCGGCATGGCCGTGGTGACCATTGAAGAGGCAGAAAATCTGCACAGAAAGATCGGTTAAAGAGCGAAAGAACGAGACTATTCGGCTTCGGAATCCTTTTCCAATACAAAGGAATATGTTGTGCCGTTGCTATTGTCGATGGCATACTCCCCCCATGCGCTTGGGCAAATCGCTTATCAACATCATCCCGATGGATTCACATTTTTCAGGGATAATGCTTGAGCAAATACCCCCACCATTATCCTTGAATGTCAGGGAAAACATGTCCTCAATCCCGCCCTCAATTGTGACGGATATTTTAGGATTATCCTGATCATCATCCAAGGCATCGGGAACATGCGGGATTTTTACTCATATTTAACCAGTCATTTCTATGTAAATCTGAAGCCATAATTTTCCGCTTTCAGCCCATTGAAAGTCGATGAGTATGTGCAGAATTGCGCTTTTCCTTGCCAGTGGGCACAAAGCTGATTAAATACTATTCATAGCGGCACAATTGCCGAATAAAAATGAAAATATCCGGGAGGAATATCCATGAATCAGTACCCTAGCATGCAGACCAGCGGGCAGGTTTCAAAAGCCGAAGTCGTCAATGCATTTATGCGCGGCGTCTACGGCTGGATGAGCGCAGGCCTCGCTCTCACTGCAGTTGTCGCATATATGACCGCCAACACCCCTGCTCTGCGAGAGCTCGTAATTTCGATTGATCCGGCCTCTGGCATGATGGGCATCACCAGTCTGGTCTGGGTTCTGTTTATTGCCGAAATTGGCATCGTTTTCTACCTGAGCGCGCGTATCTCTTCCATGAACGCAAGCACTGCCACAGGGCTCTTCATGCTGTACAGCGGCTTAAACGGGTTGACGCTGACACCCATTCTGCTCGCCTACACAGCAGAATCCGTCGCTTCCACCTTCTTCGTTTCAGCCGGTATGTTCGGCGCCATGTCCATTTATGGGCTGGTCACCAAGAAGGACCTGACAAGCTGGGGAAGCCTGCTGTTCATGGGACTCATCGGCATCATCATTGCCTCGGTGGTCAACATTTTCCTGCAAAGCTCGGCTATGCATTTCGCCATCTCGTGCATCGGTGTCATCATCTTCCTCGGCCTCACCGCCTACGACACCCAGAAGCTCAAGACCATGGGCGAAATGGTTCCACAAAACGACAGCGCCGCTATCCGACGCGGCACGATCATGGGCGCATTGACGCTCTATCTGGACTTCATCAACCTCTTCATCATGCTGCTCCGGCTGATGGGCAACCGCGATTAACTGAAAGCGGGGAGGCAGTGCCTCCCCCTTTTTTTTACCATGTCCGACTCCATCACCATACTCCAAAAGGCGTTCCGGCCAATCCTCAAACCCTTTTCCTGGGTTTACGGTGGAGCCATGCGCGTCCGTGCTGAGTTATACAAACATGGCATACTTCCCTCATGGGAAGCCGATGCACTCACCATCTCCGTGGGCAACATTGGATGGGGCGGCACAGGCAAGACACCCATCGCAGGCTGGCTCCTGAAATGGGCACAGCAACGCGGCATTGAAAGCATGCTGCTCACACGCGGTTACAAGGCCAAACCCGTTTCCTATCCCTATTACGTTCGCCCCGGCGCACTCGTCGAAGAAGCTGGCGACGAACCGCTCATGCTCGCCACATCGCATAGCAAAGCCCACATCATCGTGGACCCCAAGCGGACCCGTGGCGGAAAATGGGGCATGAAAGAATTTAATCCCCGCATGGTCGTGCTGGACGACGGATTCCAGCACATGGCTGTAAAGCGGCATCTCAATCTGGTGCTGCTCAAGCCCGAAGATCTGGCTGATCAGTGGAACAACGTCATCCCGGCTGGTTCATGGCGCGAACCTGTCTCTGCCCTGAACCGTGCCGACGCGTTCCTGATCAAGGTCGGCCCAAAGAATTTCGGCAAGCTCAAACCATATTTCAAAGAACGGCTGGAGCAATTCCGCAAGCCGATATTCAGCTTTCAGGTGCAGCCCATTGGGCTTCGTCAGGTACGGACGGGCATGACCAGCCGCAACTTCGACAAGGCCTCGTATCTGCTGGTCTCTGGAGTGGGTGATCCTAAACAGGTTGAACGTTCCGCTGGCAGGTATCTTGGGTACAAACCCGCCAAGCACATGATGTACAGGGACCACCACACGTACACAAAAAGCGATGTTTTAGAGATGCAGACCGTGGCCCGCCAGCTTGGCTGCGACGCGATTTTGTGCACCCCCAAGGACGCGGTCAAACTCGGCCCCATGTGTTCCGACGAATTCTGGCAGTTTGATCTGCGCGTGGCTTTCGGGCCCTCCACCATCGGCGACACAAGCCCATTCGACAAATGGTGGAATCGCCGCTTTGACTCACTCAACATACGCCGCTTGGACAAAAAAGCGGACACCTCCACCGAAGAAGGAAATGATGGCTAAGAAAAAAGGCAAGCAGCCACGACCGTCCAGACCATCTCTTTCACTCCCGCTCCTGCTCGATCTCTTCAAAGAGCTCAAAAGACCGCTTTCACGGGCAGAGGTCATCCGGCATCTCAAGCTCAAGAAAAAAGATAAGCACATCGTCAAGGATTTGCTGCGCGAACTGGTTGAGCGCGGCAAGCTCATCCGCATCCGACGCGGCTACGGCTTGGCCGATTCCATGAACTGCATCACCGGACGCCTGCAAATCCAGCGCGGCGGTTTCGGTTTTGTCATCCCGGAAGATTCCCGGCGCAAAGATATTTTCATCAACCAGCGCGACATCGGTGAAGCGTGGCACGGCGACAAGGTCGTGGCCGCTGTCATCAGCGAGAGCAAAGGCGACCGGAACAACGAAGGGCGCATCGTCCGCATACTCGAACGAGGCCGCCAGATCCTGCCCGCCAAGGCCTACGAACAGATGCGCGACGGCGATTGGCTCTGCCGTCCCACCGACCCGCGCTTGGGTTTTGGCATCATCGCCGTACTCAAGGACGAATCCATCGAAGTGAAGCCCGGCGACATCGTCCTCTGCGCCCCCGGCAAAAAGATCGATCCCAACATGTGGGAAGGCGAGATCACCGC
>JAFLJT010000097.1 GCA_022712855.1 Pseudodesulfovibrio sp.
CCCTTCATTCGAGTCGCTCCACACCCTTGTCAGAACTGTGTTGCCCAGTGGAACCGATAATGAAGAGATTGTCATAACAGCGCACTGCATTATCGGCATGGTGGTCAAATTTCTGGAAGGATTCACCATCATCACCACACGCCTCGACTGGAAGAACTATGAAGGACACGGCATAGAAAAAATTGCTACCGTCCTGAGCAAACGCATACGAGGCTTTCTTGGCCTCCCAATGGAGAATGTATAATGAAACGCTACATACTTTTCACGACTCTTTTGACCTTGCTCCTTATGCAAGGCTGCAGTCAGGCCCCAGCAGAAGTTGAAGCCCCCATCCGCCCGGTGAAAACCTTTACGGTAGGAGCGACCAACCAGGGCAAGCAGTGGACATTTTCCGGCACAGCCGAAGATGCCCTTGCCACAGATCTTTCCTTTCGCGTCGGTGGCAAGATCGTTGCATTTCCCGGCGACCAAATTGGCCGCAAGTTCGCCAAAGGTGATGTCATCGCCAACCTTGACCCGAGCGATTACGAACTGGAATACAGCCAAGCAAAAGCGAGCATGGAACAGGTTCGCGCCAACTACACCCGCGCCAAGGCCGACCTGCAACGAAACAGCCAGCTTTTTGAGCGCAACGTCATCTCCCTTGGTGAACTCGACCAGATTCAGGCTGATTTCAAGTCGTATGAAGCACAACTCAGCGCCTCGTCCAAGCAGTTGGATATCGCCCGAAAACGCATGGGCTACACAACCCTGCGCGCGCCATTCGACGGTTGGATCGGCCGCGTGGAAACCAACATCCACCAGAACGTGAACTCCGGTGAAGGCGTGGTTTCCTTCAACGCTGGCCAGCAGATGAAGATGTATATTGCGATCCCCGATGTGCTCATTTCTCAGGTCACTGAGGGTGATGAAGTGGAGGTCCGTTTTGACGCATTGCCCGGCCGTACCACCACAGGGGAAGTCACAGAGGTCAGCATCGATTCTACATCTGGATCAACCTACCCCGTCAAAATTTACCTGCAGAACGCCGACAAGCTGGTTCGAAGCGGTATGTCCGGCCATGTAAATTTCCTGGGCCAGACCAATGGCAAGGCCAGCTACTCTCTGCCGTCCGAAGCCATAATCGGCAAGGCTGATGGCACCCGGACCATCTGGCTCATTGATCCCGAAACTTCCACAGTCAGAAGTCAGCCCGTAACCGTTGGTCAACTCTCAGTCCATGGCATCAGGATCGTGGACGGCGTCAAGCCCGGCGATATCGTTGTCACTCGCGGTGTTCACAAACTCAAGGAAGGCCTTAAGGTCCGCTACAACGCCAACGAAGCGAAGGGTTAGCCATGAATATCGCCAAGTGGTGCATTGAAAACAACCGCACCTCCATAGCCATATTTGTTATCATCGCCTTGGGCGGTGTCATGACCTTCCTCAATATCCCCAAAGACGAGGACCCGGATTTCACCATCCGCGTCGCGCTGGTCGCCACCCAATTCCCCGGAGCCGCTCCCCAGCGAGTGGAAGAACTTGTTACGGATAAGCTTGAGGAAAAAATCCGTGAGATGGACGGAATCAAAAACGTTCGTTCGCAATCCATGACGGGCGTATCCCTCATCGAAGTGGAGTTTCTCGACTCCATTAAGGATATGGCCCCGTACTGGCAAAAGCTTCGCAATAAGGTCACCGACGCCGCACCAACCCTGCCACAGGAAGCACATACGCCGCTGGTCAACGATGAATTCGGCGATGTATTCGGCATCGTGATTGCCCTGACAGGCGATGGTTTCTCGTATCGGGAACTCAAAGATGCCGCAGATGACATGCGCGACCAACTGCTCAAGGTGGACGGCGTTGGCAAGGTCGATCGGTGGGGCACTCAGGCAGAACGCATTTACGTAGAATTTTCCAACTCCCGCATGGTCGCAGCTGGCATCAGTCCCTATGTCTTAAGCCAGATGATTGACCAACAGAACACCATTCAACCCAGTGGCTCCAGCAAGGTGGGCACCGAGCGTATTGTCATCGAACCGACCGGTGAATTCCAAGGCGTTGAAGATATTTATGGCCTCTCCATCCGCCCTCCCGGCGAGAGAGGATCGGTCAGGTTGGCAGATGTCACAACCATCACTCGTGGTTATGCCGATCCGCCGTCCACGATGACGCGCTACAATGGCAAGCCGGGCCTGTTCCTCGCCATCTCCATGGCTGACGGTGGTAATGTTTCAGAGCTGGGCAAGCGCATCACCAAGCGGCTGGATGAACTTGAACAGGATATGTACCACGGTCTGGATGTCGATATCGTCGTATTCCAGCCGGACTATGTTGATACCGCCATCTCTGATTTCATGATCAACCTACTCGAATCATTCGGCTTTGTTGTCATCGTCATTCTTGCCTTTGCAGGATTAAAAACCGGACTCATTGCTGGCTCACTCGTCCCCATGGCAATGCTGGGCTGTATTATGCTCATGCCGTTTTTCGATGTGGGCATCCAGCGCATCTCCATTGCATCGCTCATTATTTCACTGGGCATACTTGTGGATAACGGCGTCGTCGTCTCCGAGGCCATCCTTGTTCGACTCGCCTCGGGACAAGAACGACTAAAAGCCGTCACCGGAGCCGTGCGTGAGTTGTGGATGCCACTGCTCGCCGCTTCTCTGACAACGATCTTCGCATTCCTTCCTATTCCGCTGGCTGATAATTCCTCAGGCGAATTCTGTTTTTCCCTGTTTATCGTCGTCACATTGGCCCTTTTATGTTCCTGGGCATTGTCCATGAGCATGGTCCCGATGATGTGCTTTTACATACTCAAACCGAAGATCGAAATAGCAACGTACATGTCCAAAATGTACCGAGCATATCGCAGCTTCCTACTCCTCTGCCTTCGCAACCGTACGGCCTTTCTGGCGAGCATGATTCTTTGCTGCGGCGTCGCTATCTGGGGTTTCAAGTATGTGCCAAAGATATTCTTCCCGCCCAATGAACGCGCCCAGTTCACCATTGATTTCTGGCAGCCATACGGCACTGATATCACCGCCACGGAAGAGGAAGTGGGCAAGCTGGAACAGTTCCTTCTTGCTGACGAGAATGTGGTCAGTATCGGCGTCTTTGTCGGCCATGGTGGCCCCCGCTGGTATCTGCCGCTCAACCTCGAACAGAAAAATGACAACCTCGCCACATTTGTGGTCAACACCATATCCATCGATTCGGTGGACGGGATTATCAGCCGAACCCGCAACGAACTGGAAACCAAGTTTCCGGATACGGATTTCAGCCTCAAGAAACTCGTGAACGGCCCGCCCGTTGGCGCTCCACTTCAGGTCCGCATCACTGGTCCAGACATCAAGACCCTCTACACGCTCCGCGACAAAATCGCAGGCGTCGTGGAAAACCAAGCGGGCATCACTCGCGTATGGGATGATTGGGGACAGTGGACCAAAAAGATGCTCGTCGACGTGGATCAGGATAAAGCGCGCGAAGCCGGAGTCACCAGCTTCGACGTCGCCGTGAGCCTGCAAACCAGCATGAGTGGACTGAAGGCATCAGACTACCGCGAAGGCGACACTGTCATACCGATCATCCTGCGCAACAACGAAGGATTTCGTGAACACCTCGATAAAATCGACAGCCTGAATGTCTACGCATACGATAGCGGCACAAGCGTGCCCCTGAGTCAGGTCGCCACGTCTCGGCTCGACTGGCAGCCCTCGGACATCCGCCGCAGGGATCAGGCCCGAACCATGACCGTTAAAGCCGATGTGGCAGACGGATACTTCGCCCTGAGCATTCTGGGCGATGTACGGCCACTGATCAACACGCTCATGGAGCAAGGCGACTGGCCTATCGGATACACTGTTGAATATGGAGGTGAATTCGAAGAAAGCGAGGAAGCACAAGCGGCGATCAGCGCGAACATGCCGCTCGCCATGGGCCTCCTGGTGCTGGTGCTCATATTCCAGTTCAACTCGCTGCGCCGCCCAATGATCATCCTGCTCACCCTGCCGCCAATGATGATCGGCATAACCACAGGCATGCTCGCCACCAGCGCACCCTACGGCTTCATGCCCATGCTCGGCATGATTTCCTTGCTCGGCATCATCGTGAACAACGCAATAATGCTCATCGACCGCATAGAGACGCAACGGAAAAGAGGTCTTGCACTGGCCGATAGCATCGTCCTTGCCACCATGGAACGAGCGCGCCCCATCATCATGACGGCAACAACCACCATCATGGGCATGATCCCGCTCTCCCTACAGGGCGGCGAAATGTGGCGCCCCATGGCCAACCTGATCATGTCCGGCCTGACCGTCGCCACCGTCCTGACGCTGGTCCTCTGCCCGGTCCTCTACGCCGTATTCTTCCGCCAGAAGTTCACGGGATACGAGTGGAATCCGGACATTGTGACGCAAGGAAGCGATATCCCTGCACAGGTGTAATAGTCATCGACTCAACCCAAAAAATAAGCCCCACAGTGATGTTTCACTGTGGGGCTTTGTTGTGCTGAATGAACGTTGCCTAGCTGCTACTTTTTCGGGAGCGGGCAGTTGAGGGGGATGCTGAAAGCAAAAATGCTACCGCCGCCTTCAGCGGGTTCATACCAGATCTTGCCGCCATGATACTCGACGATCTCCTTGCAGATAGGAAGGCCGAGACCAGTACCTTTGGGCTTGTCTGTAAGCGTATTGCCAAGCTGTCTGAACTTGTCAAAAATCTCATTTTCCTCTTCTACCGGCACGCCTATGCCGGAATCGATAACCCTGACAATCATATCAAGGCCATCCACACGGGCTTCACAAAAGACCCGCCCCTCTTCAGTAAACTTGGCGGCATTGGCAAGCAGGTTGATACAAACCTGAACAAGTCGGTCGTGATCACCTGATATGACAGGAAGTTCAGGATCTATATTCGAGGCGAGTTCAATATCTTTATTATCAAAGAGAATCCGCGTTGCAGAAAGGCTCTGTCCCACTACTTCCGGCATGGAAACCGGGACAAAATCCCACTCGAATTGCCCGGCTTCGAGCTTGGCAAGATCAAGGACATTATTGATGAGTTCGGTCAACCGATCGCCTTCGGTAATGATGACACCTGTATTATCGCCAATTCGGTTCAAACATTTTGCAACAGCCTCGTCGTAATCACACTGACCACCAGTAACGCCCCCAAGATACTTGCGAATCAGCTTGGCGAAACCGATGATGGAGGTCAGCGGCGTCCGGAATTCATGGGAGACCATGGACAGGAAATTAGACTTCATCAGACTGAGCTGTTCAGCCTTATCCTTGGATTCTCGCAACGTCTTAATCGCAAGTTTGCGCTCGGTAATGTCTGTGGCCACACCTTCAAGGTACTTTTCCCCATTAGGTCCAGGGACCCAATAACAGGAGGTAATAAGTGATCGTGTTTGACCACTTGTATGCCTGACCTCAAATTCAAAATCACGGACTGTGCCATGCTCTTCCAGTTGCGCAATAAGCTCCTGTCTACGATGGGGATCGACGTACAACTGATCACCTATCTGAGAAATCGTGCTCAGCATTTCTCCGGAAGAAGAAAATCCGAACAGTTTGGCGAATGCAGGGTTTGCATTTAACAATTCACCATCGATGGTTGTTCGAAAAATGCCCTGCGTGGCATTCTCGAAAAACCCACGATATTTTGTCTCTGCTTGCCGCAAATCCGTAATCAAATTCTGCATATCATCGGACATTTCATTAAATGCTTCGGTAAGCTGCCCCACCTCATCTCTGGATTCCACTTCCAGCCGATGCTCCATGTCGCCGCCCTGAAACAAGCGTATCCCCTTAATCATATTTGTGATTTTATTGGTCAGGGTGGAAGCCATCCAGATGGCGATCAAAATGACAAAGACGACCATGATCAATGTAGAAACCGTAATTTCTTCTGTCGTCTCATTGAGTGATTCTTTAAGATTTCGCTGTGCTTTCAGATTTTGCTCTGCGAGATTCATCTCGAAATTGGCGGCCATGCTTGATATTTTTTCGCCAGTTTCAGTGGCCGCTTTATGGAATTCGAAGACATTGGCACCAATGGTAACGAACCCAAAACCACGCGCATCTTTATATATACCTGTATGATACGGTATTGCCGCAGCAGTGGTCAGTTTCCATAAGCCACTCCAGAAAATGACGAAGGAGCCTGAACCACCATTGCGTGTGAGGTTGTTCCACCCCTCGCATTGGGGCGCAAAATTGAGATATCGACAATCCAGACCGAGGAACCCTTCTTTCGTGAGTGTCGGGGACGGTTTTTTATACAAGGCCTGCGATTGAAAAATTGGCGCAGCCTCTTCCCATTCCATGGTCGTGAGCCCGCTCTGCTCATAGTCTTTGTATAAGCTGTCCTCCAACCAGGGCAACGCTGGCTGGCCTGTTTCCGGGTCATAGGCCACAATAAAATAATCCCGGGGATGGGAAATATTGCGGTCCTTGTAATCC
This sequence comes from Pseudodesulfovibrio sp., assembly GCA_022712855.1. Taxonomy (GTDB): domain Bacteria; phylum Desulfobacterota; class Desulfovibrionia; order Desulfovibrionales; family Desulfovibrionaceae; genus Pseudodesulfovibrio. Next base: position 6,456 of record JAFLJT010000097.1, read on the forward strand.
CACATGAAGGCATAGTTCCCGGAACCCGCGTTTGAAATAGGGGTGTAGCGTTCTGCGGTCGGCACGATGTGATCGGTGAATTCCATGACATGGGTATGGTCCAGAGCCAGCGTGACCCAACCGATGGTTTTGCCATTCTTCACAACAGGCGTCGCCCAGCGAATCAGCCCTTGAAACCGCTTGCCCACGGGATTTTCCTTACCCGCATACGCCGCATCTTCCGGCTTGAAGGGAATACCTTTCTCAATGGCCCGTCTCTCTGTGAAGGGGCCTATGATCGGGCTTTTGACGTACGCTCCAACAACTTCGGAAACATAGATTTCGCCGGGGGAAAGATCTTTGAGTTGTGAAAAATATTGTTCTGCCTTGCAGTAAGTATTTGCCGGATCAGCGACCATCTTTTTCCTGGCAGAAAGGATATTTGATGTGGTGATCTTGATTGTTTCATTGCCCTGCAGGTCAACGAAGGTCATCTCCAAATAGAGAGGCTTTTCAACCTGGATACCGTTCCCCGATGGCGGGCGGTAGTGAAAATCTTTCGAGTTATCAGGGTTTCGAGCAACAACGGAAGGGCCTTGGGCAACAGGCCTCTTGGACGGCTCCCATGCATCACCTGTCTGGTTCATAACCCAGGGGACATGCGTCGTTATATTACGCACCATGGGAGTCAGGAATTTTTTGTAGTTCTCTTCTGTTGGCTCCATATTCGCAACCATGCGAATATCGTCGTCCCGATCATACAGGAAAGCGGCAACGGAGCGGGCCGTGTCGGTAGAAAGGCGTTCTATATTTTCTCGGGATTTAAGATCAAGGGCACGGATTGAATTGTCCACAGCCAGAGTACTCACCTGACTGATGACATCTTGGGTCTCTTTGGACAGATTGGATACTTTTGACTGTAAACTCTCGCCCAAAACAGCGATTCCACTCCAGGCAACCCACGCAAGGACTACGAGAGGCAAAACCTTAATAAAAACAAATATGGCGATAAGTTTAGTTCTGATCCCCAAGGAACGGCGTGCCGTCATAAATTCCCCCTATAAACAATGCCTGATCTCATTCATTCCCTCAATACTCCATGCATAAATCATATTACGAAAATAGCCAATACCATTAGAATCACCAACAGGCAGTTGGCCAAAAAAAAAGGCTGCCGAAGACGATACTCGCGGCAGCCAATTGTGGACTGATCTATGTGCAGTAAAGCGGCGTTCTACCAGCCCTTGCTGTTCAGAATGTCCTTTACTTTACTTTCGGTCTTCTTCTCGACGAGGACCATTTTCTTGGCCTGCGCTTTTTTGATCTTTTCGGTCAATGCATTGATGTCGGCTGGCTTTTCCATGAAGTCCATGGCACCGAGTTTCATGGCCTGAATGCCCGCTTCCAGAGTTGCCTGACCGGTGAGCAGGATGACCTGCATGTCCGGGTGGCTCTTCTTGATGAGCTTGAGCATTTCAATGCCGTTCATTCCGGGCATCTGGAGGTCGAGGACGATGGCGTCATAGTCGCCGGAGTCGATTGCAGCGACGGCGTTTTCCGGCGTCTCGGCAGTGCTGACATCCATACCTCTGACTCTCATTCTTTCAGACAGATTCTCCAGGAATTCGACTTCGTCATCGATGAGCAGTACTTTTTCGGACATGGTATTTCTCCTTTATTGATAAATTATTGTATTCTTATGGGAGCCTAATCGACCCGTTCCAGAGTCAGATCAAGGCCACCATTAATTTCATTACTAGCCACGGAAATATTGAGTTGTTGCGCTAGGCACAGCAACGCATCGTCAGGCTTCAGGTTGATACCCTGTCCTGGAATAGAGATCGAGATCGTGGCAGCATCCCCTGCTGAGAGCGAAAGGAGCAGTGTTGCATGGGGAGCCATGGATTCCAACGCAATGGCGATGGCTCCGTGCAACAGTTGGATCACGCTGAATTTGTGGACAATGGCCGACGCGGGATCACAATCCCCCAATTCAAGCTTTGTCTGCTTCATGTCAGCCATTCGGGTGGCCAAAGACACAGTGAGCGAAAGAGCTTCCACCAGATCAACCTTTTGGATGTCTTCATCGGTGGAGTGCGCCAGTGCATTCATGTTCTTGACGATGGCGTCACCACGTTGAATCTGCCCCTGAATGGAGTTGGCAACCCGTTTAAGCCGCTCTGGCTCAATGGGCATACCTTTCTCTGTCATGAGGGTAAAATCTTCGACAAGACCGGCGGCCTCATTGATCACAGCAAAAATGTTCTTGATCTCATGAGACACGGAGGCGCTGATTTTCCCGAAGAATCGCAGGCCGATGAGGTTGTCTGAAGCGGTTGAGGACATGGTGTTCTCCTTGCCTGACCCTATTGGGTCGCCTCTTGAATTTTCTCGACGAGATCTTCAATCCGAATAGGCTTGATCAGATAGCTCGTGGCTTCGGCAGATCCAGCCTTATAATCCGCTTCCGACCCATGGCCGGAAAGGAAAATAAATTTCATGGTCGGGTATTTTCCCGAGAGCAGTCGTCTGAGCTCCAAACCACTGATCTTGGGCATTTTCATATCAAGGACAGCAAGGGCATACTCACACTCTTCCGCCATGGCGAGGGCTTTCTCGCCAGTGTCTGTCCAGTCCGCATCAATGCCACGGAGCGAAAGGCGTTCCGCCATGGCGGAAACCAATTCTATTTCGTCATCAACCAGTAATATCTTCATTATCGTCAGCCTTGTTTGCCTTCAGAGGCATGGTAATAGTAAAGGTTGTACCTTTCCCGACATCACTATCAACTGTCATGGCTCCGCCCAATTCCTGGACCAAACCATAGGTGATGGACAGTCCGAGACCAGTGCCGCCAGTGGTCTTCTTGGTGGAAAAAAATGGGTCGAAAATACGTTTCTTGTCTGTTTCAGGAATCCCGCAACCATCGTCTTCCACGGCGAAGATCAGAGAATTATCCATCTCTTCGCTGGCTGAGATGGCGAGATTGCCACCATCGTTCATGGCCTGAAATGCGTTGTTCACCAGATTGAGAAAAATCTGCTGTAACTTGCCACGGTCAGAGGTGAACTCCGGCAGGTCTTCCGGGATATTCATCTTGATGGTGATACTGCGATACTCTGCTTCCTTTTGCAGGAAACCAATGACCTCTTCAGCAATGTCCTTGAACCGAATATTTGCCTCATGCACATCAATATGCCGCGCAAAGCTCAAGAGCCGCTTGGTGATCTTTCCGCACCGCTCCACAGAGGCGATAATGGAGTGAATGTTTGCTAACAAACGACGATCGTTGGCATATTCTTCCTTGAACACGAACAGGTCGTTTATGAGGCCTGCCTTTTCATTGATAATAGCCAGAGGGTTGTTGATCTCATGGGCCACGCCTGCGGCGAGACGTCCAATGGAAGCCATACGGTTGGTATGCTCCACCTGATGCAGGGTCCGCGCCCGGGTCTGGTCAGCCATGTAAATTTTGTTGACCATGTATGTGGCCACGCCGACGATAACGAACAGGATGATGGCGATACTGATGGCAAGAAGCCACAGCAGCTCCATTCTGATGGTATTCAAGGGCCGCATCAGTTCAGCGGTATTCTTGATAACCAGCACGATGAACGGAGTGTCAGTAACGTAAGCATATCCGACGGTATAGGCAGTTCCGTCCTTGCTTGTCTCCTGAAGGACGCGCGTCGTCTCCGAGAACTCCGGTCTAGGAAGATCGACCTTTGAAAGAAAATCGCCATGCCATTTCGAAGGCGTCTGGATGATGCCGTCGCGATCAACAATAAAGGCATCCCCCGTGTCGGGCAGGTCAATGGATGACAGAATGGTATTGAATTCCTCGGTGTCCAAAGTGGCTCGAAGTACAAATGACTTTCCACTCTTGAAATCCTGAATCCTGCGCGCAACGATCAAGTGCGGTTCATCACGGAAACCGAGGAAAACACCGCTGGTGTAAGCTCCTCTCGAAAGAGTATTCTGAAACCATTCCTGCTCGCTATAATCGCGACCGAGCAAGTCATGCGGACCGATGTAGGCACGCTGTTTTCCATTCTCATCGATGACACCGATGTCGACAAATCCGCCGAAACTTTTCTGCATGGAAGACAAGATGGCTTCAAGGTTCTGCTTGTTCAGCAACCTCTGTACGCCCTGATGTTCTGCCAGAAAAGCCAGCGCTTTTTTTCGTTCATGGAGAAAGTTGGTAACCGTTCTGCGCGTGTTGGAGGTCGTCCTCGACGTGCGTAAAAGGTTTTCCGACTCAAGAGAATGCCGGGTGACGTTATAATCGATAAAAGTCATGATCAGCAGAGGGACAAGAGCAACGACAGCGAGCAATAGAATTGCCAGATGCCAGATGCGCCTGAAGTTGAACAGATTCTTATTGGGGCCGGATCGTGATCCTGCTTCCCAGAACTGTGGTTTTACCTTGCTGTATATCGACATAACGTCACCCGGTCTTAATTACTTCTTGGAGCGGATTTTTTCGTTAGCAGCCTTGAGCTGTTCGCTCAGGACTTCAATATCAACCGGCTTGTGGAGGTAGGCAAATGCGCCCAAATCCATGCAGGTTTTACGGTCGTCTTCAGAGCCGTGACCAGTCAGGATGATAACCTCAATGTCCGGGCGCTCGGCTTTGACACGGCGCAAGACTTCGATACCGTCGATGCCGGGCATCTTGAGGTCAAGGATCATGACTTCCGGCTCGTCGTCTTCGATCAGGTTCAGGGCGGATTCACCATCAAAGGCGACAGCAGAACCCATGTCGCGCATCATCAGACGCTCAGACAGGGTCTGGACGAACTCACGTTCGTCATCGACCAGCAGAACCTTGGACGGGATATCAAAGTCTACCTTGCGGTAGATATCAGTCTGGTGGAATGCCTTGCCGACGCCAGTCTCGACGCTTTTCACGCCGTCGATTTTGGTGACGATCTCGGTCAGGTCGCGCTCCAGCTTTTCGAGCATGAGCACTTTCTTGTTGATGGTCAGTGTGACAGCGCCTGCCTTGGACGAAACCATGACGTTGTGACCTTCGGCGGCCAGAACAGTCTCGATGGTGGCGGAGAGCAGGAAGTCTTCCACACAAGCGCGGGTGGCATCGGAGATCTGGACGGCTGCGTTGCCGATCTGCTCGGTGATGATATCAGCGCTCTTCTCTACACCAGTGGATCCGACAGGAACAACGAGATCATACAACTCGGTTGTCCAAGGATCTTTTTCGCCTTTCAGCGTCTCGACCCAGGCAGCGCGGTCAGCATCGTCACTGTGGATGAGCTTGACGGCATGCTTCTCAGCATACCCCTCAGAGCTTTCAGCCACGGTCAGACGCTCTTTCATTTCGGAGATCAGACAAACCTTGAGGATATGTCCGATTTCCGGCGCGGGAAGCTGGGAAGCAAAGCCGGAGAAGACCAGTGCGTCTCCGTCTTTGAGTTTATTGGCCATAGCGAGGCGCATCCATGCGATGGCTTGCTCTTTCTCATGGCTGAACTTGTTGAATACGGATGTTTTAGCCTGGAAGGCTTTGGCAATCTTCTCTTCGGACATGCCGGAGAGCTTTGCCGCATCGGCGACGATTTCCTGGTCAGTAACCAGGCGGTAGCCGGTGGAGTCCAGGACTCTTTTCACGACGGACCCTGCTTCACTGAACAGGCCGTTGAATACAGTTATAATAGACATGTATTACTCCCTTTTTATTCCGCTTAAGCGATGCGGCAAGCGGTGGTAAGCGGACAGCTTTCTTCTTCACCATCTTGGTGCGCGAGTTCGTGAACATCGCAGATGGCAGCTTCCATGGTCGGATAGATGTGGTCTGCGCCAACCTTTTCGAACAGGTGTGTGCGCTTCATGACAGCCATGACGGATTCATTGACACCGCACAGGGATATGTCCAATCCACCACTTCTGATGCGATCTACGAGCAAGGACAATGATTCCTCACCGGAGGCGTCCATGTCATTGATACCATTACAGACAAGAATGATATGCTTGAGCTTATCATTGGCTGCAATCTTATCACTAATCTTGTCCTCAAGGAAGCTTGCATTGGCAAAGAACACGGGACCGTCGAAACGGACCATGGCGATGTGATCACACTCATCCAGACCAAACTCGTCAGCACAACGCAGTGCTTCATCTTCGTGACGAGACAAGGTGGAAACGCGCGGGCGCATGCTCTTGTACAGGAAGACTGCCAGAGACAATGCAACACCGATCATGATGCCCTTATCGAGGTGCGGGGCGAATGCCAGCGTGGCGACAAAGGAGATGATGGAGATAATTCCATCGTATTTCTGGGCATGCCATGCGTGGATGAAACCGGAGGCGTTAACCAAACCGATGACTGCCATCATGATGACTGCGGCCAGAACTGCCTGGGGCAGATTGTAGAGCAGGGGTGTGAAGAACAGCAGTACGATAACGACCATCAGCGAGGTGATAACGCTGGAGAAACCAGTGACAGCACCCGCTTGTAGGTTAACCGCTGATCGTGAGAACGAACCGGATGAGGGGTAACTTTTACCACATGCGCCGAGGATATTACCAAGGCCCTGACCGATGAGTTCCTGGTTGGGATCAAGACGCTGGCCGGTTTTGGCAGCCATGGCCTTGGCGATGGAGATAGCCTCCATGAAACCCAGAAGCGAGATGATGGCTGCAAAGGGAAGCAGATGCAGCACGGTCTTGAGGTCGATGTCGGGAATGGAGATGGACGGGATACCGGAAGGCACCGTACCGACAACTGCGCCGCCACCCATCATTTTCAGATTGGTGGTATCAAGCACCTTGTTGCCCACTTTGACACGCCATGTACGGCCATCAGCTTCCATGCCCGCCGGGACGCTGCCCAGAGGATAGAAGGTCATGGACCCGTCAGAAGCCTCAACGCCGCTCATCAGCAGGGCGCGCATATCGGTACGCAGGAGATGGGCATCATGCTTGAGGCGAGAGATTCTGACGTTGATGACCTGTTTGTCGTGCTCGACATCAAAGGTACCGATGACATCATTGGCGGCTTTGGCTTCATCCATCAGGTTACCGAGGGCAGTGCGCTCATTGGAGAGCGTCTCAATCAGATCCAATGTGGTATTGAATTTGACCACGGACTCCTGAATTGCAGGAATCTGGATGGCTGTAACGTCAACCTTGGTGTCATGGTTGAAACCAAGCCCCCAGGAGAGGAGCGTGGTCACAGCGACAGCCACAAGGACGTTGGGGATTTTCGGACTGATCCGTTTCAGGCTAATCATAATACCGAAGGCGAGTACCCCCATAACCAGCGTTGGCCAGTGCGTATAGTGGAAAGCTGATTCGACCACTCGAATAATCGTTTCGTAATGATGTTCCGCCTTGTCCACATAGACGCCGAACATCTTCGACAGCTGGGACGAGGCGATGATGATGGCTGCGGCATTGGTAAAGCCGTTGACCACCGGATGAGACAGGAAGTTAACCACCAGTCCCAGTTTGAGCACACCCAGTGAGAACTGGAAGACACCCACCATGAGCGCCAACAGGATAGCGTAGGCGATGTAGCCTTCACTGCCCGCTGTGGCGAGTGGTTCAAGGGATGCCGCTGTCATGAGTGAGACAACAGCCACCGGGCCGGTTGCCAACTGACGGCTGGAACCGAACAGTGCTGCCACCATGGGAGGCAGGAAGGAGGCGTACAAGCCGTAATATGCGGGCATACCTGCCAGCTGGGCGTACGCCATGGATTGGGGGATCAGTACAAGGGCTACTGTCAGCCCGGATATGGCATCCGCACGAAACGAAGGCATATCGTAGCCTTTAAACCAGTCAATGAATGGGAAAATTTTAGTGAGCATTCAACCTCTTCCTCTAGTGGGCCTGCAACATCCGGCGACTTGATTTCAACAACTCGTTGAACAACGCCCCAGCATCATACAGGTTATCGTTTTTAAACCGTACCAAACCATCAACCATAGTAAATAAAATTAGTGCCGTTTTTCTCGGATGAACGTCAGAATCAATAGAACCATCTTCTTGCCCCGTCACAATGGGTTTTTCGAAAAAATCCACCAGACAGTTGTAAATGGCCTCAAGGTTCTCCCTGAATTCAGGATTGATATCCGAGAGTTTGTAAATGAAGTGCCTATGAAGCAAAAGGAACTGATCTTCCAGCAACCCAGCAAGGTAGAGATAAAAAGAAATGACCTCTTCAGCCATCTCCAGCCCCGATGCAAACGGCCTGTTCTCGAA
>JAFLJT010000064.1 GCA_022712855.1 Pseudodesulfovibrio sp.
GCAGGGGGGAGAATTCGTTTGTGCCGACTATCGATCATCCGGCAATGGATGATTCCATCTGTCGTGTGTTGATGTTGACCCTTGGTTCATTGCCGCTTTGGGCTCTTCTCATTATGGTCACGCAACCGCCACCGCCATCGGCGGGGCAGGTTATGCAGACGGCTATCGTTGCGGTTTGTTCCGGTGTTATTGCCACGAGTTTATTTCTTTATGCCCGGCATAAAGCGCAGTCGACGGCTGAGCTTGCGGCTGCCGATTGTACGCAGTCCATGGAGGTAGTCTTCTCATTGGCGGGTGAGGCTATTTTGATCGGACATGTCGTGCCGGGGATGATGGGGTGGGCTGGTATTGGTCTGACTATGTTGGGGTTGATGTTGTATGTGAAGGTGCAAAGTCGCGGGTGATTCTTCTTTTTTTGGGGAAGAGGGAGAGAAGAGGGAAGGTTACCGCTTGGGGCGGTGATGAAGAATTGGGTGATAGCTCAAGACTGAGCAACGCCAGTCGAAGACTCTTTCCATGTCCTCCGCGGACGGCGGTCCATTTTTTGGCTGAGCCGCCACAAAAAATAGACGAAAAAATGTCGGCTTTTAAGAAGTAGCTTGGCCGCCTCGCATTAGCAGATCAAGAATCTGATCAAAGCAGCGGAGGCTCCACCGTCGAAGTGTGAGACGCCGTGCAAATCAATGAAATCGCGGGCCGTCCAAGGTCATGCGAACCCCGGCCAGAAAGCCGCCTCCACTCCTTTGTCAGCTTCTAAGCCTTGCTAATAAGGGCTGGGGTCGGTCTTCGTAGAATATAGAAACGGTTAGATTAACAATCTTCAGCTTGGCAACCTGGCTGGTATCGAGTATGCGATATCGTAAGTGTCTGTTTTCTCATTCATCTTAATGGAGGACTACTTGATATGTTAAACAATATACGTATTCAAAAGGTTGCTAGTTATCGCGACGAACAAGCTTTGTTGGATTTAGCAACAGTGAACTTTATCTACGGTGATAATGGAAGTGGAAAAAGTACAATTGCAAATTATATCAAAGATGCCAATGCTCCAGAATACGCTGATTGCGCTCTTGGATGGGACGCATTCGGATCAGTTGACACATTGGTATATGACCGTGAATTTGTTGATAATACATTGAGAGAAACAAAGGTGAAAGGAGTATTTACCTTTGGGGATGGGGCGGGTCCAAAACATGACCAACTTGAAAAAAAACTATCTGAGAGAGATAATTGTGATACTGATATAATTAAATTGCAACAAACAATTGAGAGCAAAGAAAAGGATCTTCATAAAGAACAGGATGACTTCAAAGAAGGGTGTTGGGGTTTTCAAAAGAAATATAAAGCTAAGTATATCAGGGCGGTTAAAGGGTTTGGTACTAAGGCTAAGTTTAAAGATGAGTGTATTAAGCACATAACTAGGAATCCCAAGCTTTCAACAAGCGATCTGGAAAAATATGCAAGAACGTTTTTTTCAGACCAGCCAACAAAGCTTCCCAATATCCCTGTGTTGAGTATCGGAAATATAAAGAAATACGAAGAAGCCCAAGTTTTCAAAGCAAAAATTGTTGGTAAAGAAGATATTCCGATTGCGGGACTAATTAATACCTTAGGTAGTAGCGACTGGGTTAAACGAGGAATAGAATATTTTAGCGGCACACAGTGCCCATTTTGCCAACAGCTAACTCCAGAATCCTTGAAGGCTGAACTAGAGAGCTATTTTGATGAAGAGTACAATAGGCGAATGAGTGCTCTTAAAAACGCAACTGGTTTGTACATTTCTGAAGCACAAGTATTAATCACAGTCCTCGAAGGACTTAAGGCTCAAGAAAGCGAGTTCTTTGTATTTTCAACTATTGAAGCCAGTATTCAGACATTAAAAGCTAAAATGAGTAAAAATATTGCAACCTTGGAGCTCAAACAAAGGGAGCCTAGTCGTGAAGTAGAGTTGGATTCATTGATGAAAGAACTCGAAATAATTATTGGATTGACAACAGAAGCAAGAAAGCAAGTAATCGATTTTAATCTTAAAATGGATGATTATTCAAAAGAGCAAAAATCACTAATTGGAGAGGTCTGGGCGCACATCGGCTCTGAATGTAAAGCTCTATATGAAAGCCACACTAAAAGAAGTGCTCCCTACATAAAAGCGATTTCCGCTATGCAAGATAAGCTGAAGGGGGAAAAACAAAATAAAGAGGGAATTCTTAGTGAAATTAAGGGATTAGAAAGAGAGCTTGTTAGCATTAGTCCATCAAAAGATGTTATAAATGAAATATTGAATTCATTTGGGTTTACGAATTTTCAAATCGTAGAAGATAGAGAAGATGGTTACTATCAGATAAAGCGAGATGATGGCTCAATCGCGGCAGATTCCCTGAGTGAAGGAGAAAGAACCTTTATTACTTTCTTATATTTTTACCAGCTAATTAGGGGCAGTGTGTCACAAGAGGGAATTACAAGGCCTAGAATTGTAGTTTTTGATGATCCTGTATCAAGCTTGGATAGTAAAATATTGTTCATTGTGAGTACATTGATACGGAGTTTATTCTGCTCGGATATTTTGACTGAATTGAATGTGCAACAAATTGTTATTATGACACATAATCTGTATTTCCATAAAGAAATCTCATTTATGAAAGGATTGAGGAATTTAACAAAATCTCCCTTAAAGGTGTCTCAATTTAGTTATTGGGTTGTCCGAAAGCATAATGGGGTTTCTAAAATTACTCATCACGCAGAGAATCCAATCAAAACGAATTACCAATTGCTGTGGCAAGAAGTTAAGAACTCTCAAAATGCTCCTCAAGTAAGCCCTACGATATGCAATACTCTGCGAAGAATATTAGAGAACTATTTTGGTATTCTTGGTGGGATCGATATAGCTTCAATCCCAAATTATTTTGAAGGTAATGAGCAGCTTGTATGCAAATCAATGACCTCCTGGGTCCATGATGGTTCCCACTGCATTTTCGATGGAATTGAGGTTGGGACAGGCCAAGAGTATACTGAGCACTATCTTCCAATTTTTAAGAAAATATTCCAAAAGACCGATCAGATAGCGCATTATGAGATGATGATTAATTCTTGTTAGTTGTATTATAACAATCTAGGGGCATAACACCAGTTCCTCATCCAGCGACCTGCACCAGCCCTTATTCGCAAGGCTTAGAAGCTGACCACACGGTGGAGGCGGCTTTCCTCCCGCAATGCGTGCGATTGTGGACGGCCTTCATCACGATATGATTGGCAGGGCGTGCCACACTTCGAGTGTGGAGCCTCCGCCGGGTGGATCAGATTCTTGATCTGCGAATGCGGGGCGGCCAAGTTCAACGTCTTAAAAGCCGACATTTTTTTGCTACTTTTTTTGTGGCGGCTCAGCCAAAAAAAGTCGGCCCGGCTGGCAGGCCATGGAAAGAGTCTTCGACTGGCGTTGCTCAGTCTTGAGCTTTCACCAAATTCTTCACTTCGCCAAAGGCTACTTCCATCTTTCCTCTCCCTCATCCTCCCCTCTCCCTCCCTCCCCAACAAAGCTAACCACCCACCACCGGAAGGACTTGACCATAGCCTCACTATGTTTTATTTGTATTCATTCGATGATGAATGACACCAATTGCAGGGGCGCGGTCCCTTTCGAGACTCCGCGCCATCTGCTTATTTTTTTATATTGATTCAGTAGAGAGGATTTGACCATGGATCGCATTCCCATTTGTAGAGAAGGTTACGAAAAAATCACCGCAGAACTTGAAGACCTCAAGTCTCAGCGCCCCGGCATTATCCAGGCTATCAAAGAAGCCCGCGAAGAAGGTGACCTGAGCGAAAACGCTGGCTACCACGCCGCGCGTGAACGCCAGGGTATGCTCGAAGCACGCATCACCTACATAAACTCCCACATGCCGCTCTTTGATATGATTGAGCTGGACAACCTGAGCGGCGAATTCGCCACTTTCGGTGCCACCGTGGTTGTTGAGGATATGGACACCGAAGAGACCCGCAAATTCCTGCTGCTCGGCCCTGACGATGCAGACCACAAGAATGGTTCCATCTCGGTTCTGTCCCCCATGGGCAGGGCTATCATGGGCAAGGAAGTGGGCGATGAAGTCGTCGTTGATGCCCCCCGTGGCAAGATCGATTACGAGATCATGTCCGTTGAATTCCTTGGTTCCAAAGGATGCAATATTAAGTAGAATTCCACTTGGTTCCACACAGCTATCTGTGTACAGTGGCCCCAATACAAATAAAGGTATTGGGGCTTTCTCTATATGATGATGGAACACATAAATCTTTCGGGTGGATTTGACCCGCGCACTTCCGCCAAAGGAATGTGCTCTTTGTGCGGTCAGGAGCACGGCATGGTTGTCGGCTATGCTGCAAAGTATGCAAAAAAGCTGCTGAATACGCTGGCCGAAAGAAAGCGTATCGACCTCAATATGCCTGATTCTAATGCTGACCCTCGGTTCTCTTTAGACTATTTATACGGCGATGCCCGGGGCCAGATGTTCGGCGTGCTTGTCTGCCGCGACAGACAAGGGCAGGCTAGTGTGCTCAAGGCATTCTCCGGCCAGTATAATGGCGAATGGCTTGTCGATGGCTGGGTTCCGCCGCTGGTGGATACAGAGCTGTTGGCAGGTATAAGTTTTGGTGTAGAACGACTCATCAAACATCTGGGAAGCCAGATCAACGAGCTGCCTGCAACATCCATTAAACGTGGCAAACTGATCGAAAAACGTAAAGCTATCTCGCAAGCATTAATGAAAGATATTCACGCATTATATCGCATCCCGAATTTCAAGGGAGAAGTGAAACCGCTGCCGGACATCCTGTTTGGCGAGGGCGGCATTCCCACTGGCACGGGCGATTGTTGTGCCCCCAAACTGCTCGGCTACGCAGCCAGCCATTCGCTCACGCCCCTGGGGCTGGCCGAATTCTATGTGGGCAAGGACAACAAGTCCGGCACCAAACGCCATGGTGGGGTGTATACTTCCTGTAAAGATAAGTGCAGCCGGATTCTCGGTTATATGCTCTGCGGTCAAGGAACCACATGTCAATTATCCCAGACGGATTAACCATACTCCATACCGACCCGCTCTTTGTGGTGGTCGATAAACCGAGCGGCCTGCTTTCCGTGCCTGGAAAGGGACCGGAGAATCAGGACTGCGTGGTCAGCCGTGTGAAAGAGATGTTCCAGCACTGCATGGAACAACCGTCCGTACACCGTCTTGATCAGGACACCTCGGGGCTCATCGTCATGGCGATGACCGAGGCTGCCCATCGTAATCTGTCTATGCAGTTCATGGATAGGCTGGTGGGGAAACGCTACACCGCGCTCCTTGACGGGGTGGTCAAAGAGGACGGCGGCGTTATCGAACTCGCTTTTCGCCTTGACCCGGATAATCGTCCCCATCAGGTGTACGATCCCGAAAAGGGTAAGCTCGGCACGACTCGCTGGCGCAAAATTTCCGTGGATGCTGGTCTGACCCGTGTGGAGTTTATGCCTCTCACTGGACGCACGCACCAGCTTCGACTTCACGCGGCCCACAAAAAAGGCCTTGGTTTTTCCATTGTTGGCGATCGTTTGTACGGCACTGGCACCGCTCCGGGGCAGTTGAAGCTCCACGCCACGACCCTTCGATTCCGGCATCCTGTCACTCGCAAGCCCTTGGAATTCACTTCTCCGGTACCGTTTTAGCCAGCATCCCCAGCGCGGTTTGCGCGGTGACAATCTCAATTGGCAAAATCCGCAAAAGTTGGCTTTTCCCTGTCCCCTATTTTGTGATATTGCTTGGCATGCCGTCTTCATTTCCCCATGCTTCCCGTTTTTGGCGAGACTCGATCCGATTTATGTCATTATTTAGTCCTTATAAATTGGCATGTTGGAAAATCCCCCTTTATATATTGCAAAATTGTAATATGGGAGTGGTCGAAAACTGGGAATAAACTACATTTTTGTACTATTTGTGGAGTGAAACAAAAAGTCTAGACTCTTATCTCGCTGTTATAGCAGGCTTTTCATTCTTTGGCATGTAACTTGGTATAAGGGATCGCTAGATAGTTAAGGGGCAGGCGCCCTTTGGTCCGGTTCACACCGGATAATTCATAATATACATGCCTGAAGGAGTTAACAATGAGCGGATATCAGACACGACAGAATGCAATTTCTGCGGTGACCAATTACAAACCGACCACCAAACCCCTGAATTTCGCCGAGACTTCCCCTGCGGAGGTTTTCGGTAGCAATGTCTTCAGCGACAAAATCATGAAGAACATGCTTCCCAAGGACGTGTATAAGTCCTTGATGCACACCAAACGGACTGGTGAAAAGATGGATTCCTCCATCGCCGGTCCCATCGCTGCCGCCATGAAAGAGTGGGCATTGTCCAAAGGTGCAACTCACTACACTCATGTTTTCTATCCCCTCACAGGTCTGACCGCTGAAAAGCATGATGGATTCCTGACTCCTGACGGTGACGGCGGCGCTTTCGCCGAATTCGATCCCAAGCTGCTCATTCAGGGCGAGCCCGATGCATCCAGCTTCCCGTCCGGCGGCCTGCGCGCTACCTTCGAAGCCCGTGGCTACACCGCATGGGACGTCACCAACCCGGCCTATATCCTTGAGAATCCCAACGGAACATTCCTGTGCATCCCCACCGCCTTCGTCTCCTGGACAGGCCACGCACTGGATAAAAAGACCCCGCTGTTGCGCGCCAACCAGGCCATCAGCAAAGTTGGTCGTCGTTTCCTGAATCTCTTTGGTGACAAGACTGACGAAATGGTTATTTCCAACGCTGGTCCCGAGCAGGAATATTTCCTTATCGATCGTAATTTCTACTTCGCCCGCCCTGACCTCATGGTTTGCGGACGGACACTCTTCGGTGCCAAGCCTGCCAAGGGGCAGGAACTGGACGATCACTACTTCGGTGCCATCCCGCGTCGCGTGCTCGCCTACATGCTGGAAGTTGAGCGTGAACTTTACAAGCTCGGCGTTCCGGTCAAGACCCGTCACAACGAAGTCGCTCCCGGTCAGTTCGAGCTCGCTCCACTGTTCGAGCAGGCCAACCTGGCAACCGACCACAACCAGATGATCATGACCACGCTCAAATCCGTGGCCAAGAAATACGGCATGGCGTGCCTGCTGCACGAAAAGCCGTTCGCTGGCATCAACGGTTCCGGCAAGCACCTGAACTACTCCCTGTCCACACCGTCTCAGGGCTCCCTGTACTCCCCCGGCGAGACTCCGGCTGAGAACATGCAGTTCCTGGCGATCACCGCAGCCACCATCCGTGCAGTCGAAAAGCACGGCAAACTGCTCCGCGCTGTTGTCGCCTCCGCAGGTAACGATCACCGCTTGGGTGCCAACGAAGCTCCGCCCGCCATCATCTCCATCTTCCTGGGTGGCGACTTGGCCGAAATCTTCAATCAGATCGAACTGGGCGACCTCAAGGGCACCAAGGCCATAGGCAAACTGCGCGTCGGTGTCGACACACTGCCCGCACTGCCCATGGATTCCGGTGACCGTAACCGCACCAGCCCCTACGCTTTCACTGGCAACCGCTTCGAGTTCCGCGCTGTTGGTTCCAACCAGTCCATCGCTGGCGCCCAGGTTGCCATCAACACCATGATGGCCGAGTCCATGGATTACGTCTGTGACGAAATCGAGAAGCTCACCAAGAAGAAGGTCAAGCTCAACGAAGCGTGCCAGAAGGTCATCCAGGATATCATGAAGAAGCACGGCCACGTTATCTTCAACGGCGACGGCTATGCTGATGCATGGCAGAAAGAAGCCAAACGTCGCGGCCTGCCCAATCTCAAGACAACTGCTGATGCTCTGCCCGCCATCGTGGACAAAGAAGTCATCAAGATGTTCGAGAAATATCAGGTCCTGTCTCACGATGAGCTGCACTCTCGCTGTGAAATCTACCACGAGCAGTACAACCAGCACATCCAGACCGAAGCTGACCTTGTCGTCAAGATCGCCACGACCATCATCCTGCCCGCAGCCATCCGTTACCAGGGCGAACTGGCCTCCACCGCCGCCAGCCTGAAAGCTGCTGGTGTAGAGCCTCGCATCTCCATTCTGCAGAACATCACCGACAAGCTGCGTGATCTCCAGAAGAATACCATTGCTCTGGAAAAACTGCTGACCACAGACACTTTCGAGTCGATTGAAGCCGAAGCCAGGTACAAGACCGATAAGATCCTGCCCGCCATGCTGGCCGTCCGCGAAGTCGCAGACGCTCTCGAAGGCGTCGTAGCAGACGATCTCTGGCCCCTCCCCAGCTACCAAGAAATACTGTTCATCAAGTAGCTTCCACAGTAGACAATAAGTTCAAAGCCCCCACGCTACCGCGTGGGGGCTTTTCTTGTGCCCCGGCTTGCGATAGCGGCGCATCTGCTGCGTTGCCGGGCGCAAATAGATCCTCAGCGTAGGAGGACTACGCCTGCGGTCGATTTGCACCCGTCGCCTTGCAGGCTGCACCACTCTCACAAGCCTCACATCGTTGAAGATGGTGTGGGGTGTCGTTAGCCGATCCTTAGCGTAGGAGGCCTACGCCTTCCGGTTGTCTTGTTTCTGTTGCCCTACGGCTGCACCACTCTCGCAAGCCTCACATCGTTGAAGATTGTGTGGGGTGTCGTTAGCCGATCCTTAGCGTAGGAGGCCTACGCTTCCGGTTGTCTTGTGCCCGTCGTCATGTAGCTGCAGCAACCTCGCAAGCCTTACGGTGTTGAAGATGTATGGTTGGTATTGTTGCGGGGGGAGTGATAAATTAGGGGAGGGTGATTTGTGTGTTTTCATTGTTCCGGTGTTTTTGTTATGGCACGCAAGAACAATAATATGAGGTGGTCGTGAGAGTATTTTTTTTGATGAGTTGTTTGTTGGTATTATTGACCCAGCCGGGGTGGGCGTTTGAGCTTTCCTTGCTCCATGTCAACGATTCCCACTCTTATCTTGAATCAACGGAACACAAACTTACCATTGGTGGTGAGCAGATATATGCCCAACTTGGTGGTTGGACACGGATCGCCACAGTGGTGAATGACGTCCGAAGCGAGAAGGCCAATGTCGCTCTTTTGCATGCAGGCGATGCCGTGCAGGGCGATCTCTATTTCATGAAATACGGCGGTAAGCCGGAGATGGAATTTCTGAGTCGGCTTGATTTTGATGCAATGACCTTGGGCAACCATGAATTCGACAAAGGCGCAGCGACTCTCGTCAGGATTCTTGAGAATACGGATATCCCGATCCTCAGCGCCAATATGGACGCAGCTGGTTTCCCCAAGCTCGCCAAGCGCGTCAAGCCGTATACTATTCTCACATTTGGTACGGAGAAGGTCGGCGTCATCGGACTGACCAACAAAGAGACAGTGTTTATTTCCAGCGCTGGCTCCGACGTAGACTTTGCGAACGAAGCCGAGACTGCACGCAGGTACGTCAAGGAGTTGCAAACGCAGGGGATCAACAAGATTGTTTTGCTGACCCATATGGGCCTTGAGCATGACAAGCAGCTTGCTCCCACAGTTGCCGGTGTGGATGTCATTGTGAGCGGGCATCACCACACTCTTTTGGCCGATCCGGCAGCCATGAAAGCTCTTGGGCAGAATGTCGATGGCACGTATCCGGTGGTGGTCAAAGGAGCGGACGGGACTGATGTTTATGTGGTTTCGGCTTGGAAATGGGGCCGTGTTCTGGGGCGTCTGGATCTGATTTTCGACGACGCAGGGCAGGTTACGTCCGCCATAGGTCGGCCAACCATGATCGTGGCCAATGATTTTAAGCGCAAGGATGCGGCAGGCAATAAAGTTGCCATTGAAGGCGAGGCTCGTCAGAACATCGTTGATATTATTTCAGACAGTGGTGTGGCCAAAGTGGTGGACCAGGACCCGTTGGCTGCGGCATTTCTTGAGCCGTTTAGCGAAGGTGTCAATGGCATGCGCGATGATGTTATTGGTGTGGCAACCAAGTCGCTTCCCCATATCAAAGTTCCCGGCGTGACGGAGACTGGGCTTTCTTTGCCGCATGGCAGCTTGATTGCGCCCATTGTCGCTCAGAGTATGCTTGATAAGATTAATTCAACCGGGAATCGTGCGGACATTGCGCTGCAAAATGCAGGTGGCGTGCGTGAAAGTATACATCAGGGCACTATTACCGTGGGTACCGCCTACACAACCCTGCCATTCGACAACACGCTCTATACCATGGAAATTACTGGTGCGGAGTTGAAGGGTGCACTGGAGAATGGTGTGAGTTGTGGCCGTGGGGCATTCCCTTATCTGGCGGGGGCGAGGTTCATCGTTGATATGAAGAAAGCAACTGGCAGTCGTATCAGAAGCATGGACGTGATGGATAGGACCGGGAAATGGCAATTGCTGAACCCGGGCCGTACCTATACGCTGGTGACAAATTCCTACCTCGCAAACGGCGGGGATTGTTATGGTGTTTTGAAAAATGCGACCAAGCGTTATGATACGGGCTTTGGCGACGCTCAGGCGTTCATTGATTACGTCAGGGAAAAGGGAAAGATTTCGCCATCATTCACTGGCATGACATACATACCAGCCAAATAAGAAAGGGGAGCATCATGCTCCCCTTTTTCATTTCTATTTGCCTGTCAGCCTAACACTTTTCCCAGGCTCCGCTGTCCGCACTTTCGATGAGCTTTTCCATGGTGTGCATGTTGGCCCAGGCATCGGTGAGCGGAGTGGGTACTGGCGTGTCGTCGAGGATCGACTTGGCGAACAGGTCGCCCTGAATGGTGTATTGGTCGCAGACGTCAAAGGCCATGAGGTTCAGCCATTCGGCATCTTCCTTGTCGTCGCGTTGTATAATGATCTGGCATTCCTCGTTCGGCGGGGCGTTGAACGGGATCATAATCTCGATGCGCCCGGTGGAGCCAAGGATGTTCACCCGCTGGTAGTCCACAAGTTGGGTGGAGCAGGTGAAGCTCGACACCTTGCCGGAGAAATCCATCATGCCGGAGAAAAGGCGGTCAGTGCCGAAGCGCGGATCGCGATCGATAAAGCCGCTGACACGGTTTGGTTCCGTACCGAAAATGAAGCGCGACAGTGAGATGTTGTAGCAGCCGATGTCCATCATGCCGCCGCCACCGCTCTCTGTTTTGTTGCGGATGTTGTTCTCGTCGTCATTGAAATAGGAGAAGAATGACTGGATGGTCATGAGTTCACCGATCTCGCCGTCGTCCACAAGGCGCTTGGCTTCGATCCATTGCGGATGATGGCGGAACATGAATGCTTCCATGACTTTGACGTCAGGATACCGAGACGTGGCATCAATGAGGCTGTTGGCCTCATCCGTATTCAGGCCGATGGGCTTTTCGCACAGCACATGCTTGCCCGCTTTCATGGCGTTGATGGCCCACTGCACATGCATGTGGTTGGGTAGAGGGATATATACGGCATCGATATCCTTGTCGGCGAGGAGTGCTTCGTAGCTGCCATACGCCTTGGGGATGCCGAGTTCGTCTGCGGCTTTTCTGGCACTTTCTTCGGAGCGTGAGCAAATGGCCGTAACTTCGGTGAATTCACTATTTTGCATGGCCGGAGTGACCTTTGTCATGCCGATTTTTGCCGTGCTGAGTATGCCGAAACGAATTTTATTCATCTGATTGTCCTCATTGGGTTGACGGTGCTTGGTGCCACTCAGTATACCTTGATTTCGCCCGCGCACAAGGGGGTGATTGCATCGTGGAAACATACAAGGAAACAGGGAGTGAATATGTCCGAATTCAGCAATGTCACAGTCACAAAAAAGGCCAATATCTATTTTGATGGCAAGGTCACCAGCCGCGCTGTTACCTTTGCCGATGGTTCCGTAAAAACTCTCGGTATTATGCTGCCCGGCGACTACGAATTCGGCACCGAAAAAGCCGAGATCATGGAAATCATGGCTGGCGAAATGGCTGTTCTGCTTCCCGGCAATGATGATTGGATCACGGCGAAGGATGGCGCACAGTTCATCGTTCCCGCGTCGTCCAAGTTCAAACTCAAAGTCAGTTCCGTGGTTGATTACTGCTGTTCCTACATCGATTAGGTGACCGTTATGTCGGACGAAGGACAGAGAATCGAATTTGGCAAGAAAGGCCCGTATCTCTTTCAATTGCTCGACGTTGAACCACAGGCCATGTTGCTTGAGGAACACGACGTCTGCCTGCTCCAGTTCGGCCAGCTTTACCTGCCCGTCAGCCTTGAAGCATGCAAAGGGATGGCGGACAGCCTGAGCAACATGAGTCAGGCAGACATGGGCCCTGAAAGAACAGGCATGATTCCCGTGGAATTCGACCTTGAAGAAACCACGGAGTTGCCCCTGATATCTGGAACTGCGGGCGATAGCTTCCAGTTCAATGAGACTATCTACATGGATGTGCAGTTTGGCGACGCGGCGGCGCGCCTCTGTTTTTCTATCCAGACTGCCGCCGCGGTGGGGCAGATTATGGCTCAGGCTCCGACCGTATAATTCCGAGCTTATCAACGCCCTCCGTTCCGAAAAGGAATGGAGGGCGTTTTTTTGTTTGAATCGCAGATATTGCTGCATTTTTTGGTGCTCTGGCAAAAGAAAATATGGATTGTGTCATTTCATCCCGCAGAACACGAGTTGCTGCCATTTTACGGCTTCCATCTTGACACTATTCCCGTTGTATGGTTTCTTGGATACAGGCTCTGCAAACGTTTGCGGTAACGTTTGCGGAAAATTTCTGGAAGTTCGGTATCTTGATTGAAAGAGCCGGTTTTCAGAGGCGGGAGAGCAACAAAATTTCTGCGGGGGAATATATGTTTTTCGACGATAATCCGCACCGACGGTTGAATCAGCTTACGGGCGAATGGGTCTTGGTGTCACCACATCGAACCAAACGTCCGTGGCAGGGGCAGCAGGAAGAAGCGGACCGCGCAATATTGCCTGAGCATGATCCCGCTTGTTATCTTTGCCCCGGCAATGAACGCGCTGGTGGTGCTGTTAATCCCGACTACAAAGACACCTTTGTCTTTACCAATGACTTTGCCGCGCTCCTCCCCGAATCCAAAGACGAGGCCCCCGCCTCCGATGACCTGTTGGTCGCTGAACCGGAATCTGGCGTTTGCCGAGTTATCTGTTATTCTCCCCGTCATGATCTCAATATGGCCCGTCTTGGTGTAGAACGCGCAGAAAAGGTCATTGATGTGTGGTGCGAGGAATTTGCCGAACTCAGCGGGCGTGACGACATCGGCTATGTTCAGATTTTTGAAAACCGTGGTGCCATCATGGGGTGTTCCAACCCGCATCCTCATGGGCAGATATGGTCCACCAAATCAGTACCCATGTATCCGGCCTTGGAAGACTCCCGGCAGGCCGCGCACATGGATGACAAGTGTGAGTGCCTGCTCTGTCGCTACCTCAAGCGCGAACTCGATGGCGGAGAGCGATTGGTTTTCGAGAACGATTCGTTCGCGGTTATCGTCCCGTTTTGGGCGGTCTGGCCGTTCGAGACCATGATTCTCCCCAAGACGCATATGTCCACCGTCCTTGAGATGACTCCCAAGCAGCGGGCTGATCTGGCCGACGCCATGGTTCGTTTGGGCATTCGCTACGACAATTTTTTCCAGACATCATTTCCCTACTCCATGGGCATTCATCAAAGCCCCACCGATGGCGCTGAGCATCTTCATTGGCATTTTCATCTGCACTATTATCCGCCGCTGCTTCGTTCCAGTTCGGTCAAGAAATTTATGGTCGGCTTCGAGATGATGGCTATGCCCCAGCGTGACTTGACGCCGGAGGCCGCTGCCATTCGTCTGCGGGAGCTCTCCGAAGTCCATTATATGGAGGAAGCGTAGTGGAAACGCTGGACGCCTATATCGTTGCCGTGGATCGCGGCAAGCTGGATGCGACCTTCACCATCATGTATGGCGGTGACGCGGTTTCGGTTCAGCGCCAGCGTTACCTGAACCTGCTTCGGCGTATGCAGTTGTGGTCCCGTTGCACCCGGTGCGTGCTGGTCAACGCCCCCGGTAGAGCCGAGCTTGGCGGTAACCATACTGATCATAATAATGGTGTGGTTTTAACCGCAGCCGTCCATTTTGATTGTCTTGCCGTGGCTGCGATCACTGATGACAGCTCTATCCGCATTCGCTCGGAAGGTTTTTCCAAAGTCGTTGAGATCAATCTGAAGGATCTGGAGCCTCGCGCAGAAGAAAAGGGGACATCAGTCGCTTTGGTTCGTGGTGTGGCTCACTGTTTTAAGGCCGCGGGCCTTAACCTTGGTGGGTTTGATGCCTGCATCAGTGGCAATGTGCCTGTTGGTTCGGGGTTGAGTTCTTCTGCGGCTTTTGAAGTCTGCCTGGGCCAGATATTTAATCAGCTGTACAATGACGGCCGTGTCCCGCCTTTGTTGCTGGCGCAGTTTGGGCAGCGGGCTGAAAATGTGTATTTTGGCAAGCCATGCGGATTGATGGACCAGCTTGCCAGTGCGGCGCAGGGCGTATTATCCATCGATTTCAACGATCCAGTCACTCCGAGTATGGAAGAGGTGGACTTCGATTTTGATGGAACCGGGTATCAGCTTGCGGTGGTGGACACCGGGGGTGATCACGCGGACCTCACGCCGGATTATGCGGCTATCCCGGACGAAATGTACCGGGCGGCTCAAGTGCTGGGGCAGGATGTAGCCCGTGGGTTGACCATGGAACAGGTTTTGGCCGCAGCACCAGCTATTCGGAAGCAGGCAGGTGATCGTGGATTGCTGCGAATCATTCATTTTATTGAGGAGTCAGACCGGGCCAAATTGCAGGCTGAAGTCTTGCGGCAAGGTGATATGACGAAATTTCTCAGCCTTGTTCTTGAGTCCGGTGATTCTTCATGGCGACTTTTACAAAATTGCATTCCAGTGTCCGCTCCTTTGGAACAACCGATTCCCTTGGCATTGACTTTGACGGAACGTTTTCTGTGTGGGCAGGGTGCATGGCGTATTCAGGGCGGCGGTTTTGCCGGAACCATTCAGGTCTATGTCCCCACTGAAAAGATGGCGGCGTACAGCCATTTCATGGATGGAATATTCGGCCCCGGTTCCGTCGTTCCTTTGCTCGTTCGCAAGCCCGGAAACGAAATTATTACTCTCGGATAAAGCTGGAAACATGGCGCAATTTACTCTCAAAGACCTCGCAAAAGAGCTCTCCATTTCGCCGTCAACGGTCTCACGCGCCCTGCGAAATCATCCGGATATCAGCAAGGAAACCAAGCGCCGCGTTACCGAGGCGGCCAAGGCTCACAACTACCAGCCCAACCAGCTTGCCCAGTCGTTGCAGAAGAAGCGGAGCAACACCATCGGCGTTATTGTGCCGGAAATTCGCCATCATTTTTTTTCCATGGTCATCAGCGGTATCGAGGAAGTTGCCTACGATCATGGCTACACGATTATGGTCTGCCAGAGTAACGAGAAGTTGGCTCGTGAGATCATCAATACGCAGGCGTTGGTCGCTAACAGAGTGGCTGGTCTGATTATCGCCATCTCATCGGAAACCACCAATTATGACCATCTCTCCACCGCCCTTGCTCAGGGTGTGCCCGTTGTTCAGTTCGATCGCGTGGTGGAGGAATTGCCGACGAGCAAAGTGGTGGTGGATGATTACAGCGCGGCGTATGGAGCCACCGAACATCTTGCCAAGGCCGGATACAAGCGCATCGGCCATATGGCCGGGCAGGAAGGCATCGCCCTGAACAAACATCGGTACGATGGGTATCGGGACGCCCTCCGCGATAATGATCTTGTGTTCGAAGAAAAATTTCATATTCATGGCGGGTACACAGAGGACGAAGGCAGAAACGGCGCGCTGAAATATCTCGCACTGGATGAGTTGCCGGAGGCCATTCTCGCCATCAATGACCCCGTTGCCGTGGGGCTGTTTATCGAATTCAAAAAAGCGGGAATTCGCATCCCTGACGACGTGGCTTTGGTCGGTTTTTCCGATACCCCGGCTGCCGCGCTTATCGAACCTGCACTGACCACCGTGTATCAGCCCGGCCTTGAGATGGGGCGCACAGCAGTCACACTTTTGCTGAAGCAATTCGACGCCGAAGATGATACATTCAAACCCGAAACCGTCACGCTCAAAACCGAGCTTTTGGTACGCGGTTCGTCAAAGGCAAGGGGGCAATAGTGGATATCAAACGGCAATCATGGGGCGCTACCCCGGACGGTGCAGCGGTGGAGCTGTTCACGTTGTCAAACGATCAAGGTATGCAAGCGTCCATCACGAATTTCGGAGCCATCCTTGTTTCGCTCACCGCGCCGGATATAAACGGCACCATGGCGGACGTTGTCCTCGGCTATGACGATCTTGCAGGATACCTGAATAATTGTTGCTATTTCGGCAGCCTTGTTGGGCGCGTTGCCAACCGTATCAGCGAGGCACGGTTCACCCTCGACGGCGTGACCTATGACGTGGACAAGAACAAGGCCAAGTATCAATTGCATGGCGGTTCTCAAGGCTTCGACAAGCGTGTTTGGGACGGAGACGCCGTCATGACTGACGATGGCCCCAGCGTTGTCCTCAGTTATTCCAGCCCCGATGGCGAGCAAGGTTTTCCGGGTACGCTGGATGTTACGGCAAGGTATACGCTGACCAATGACGGCCTTCGTCTGGACTGCTGGGCCGAGACAGACAAACCCACCGTGGTCAACCTGACCAACCACTCCTATTTCAATCTGAGCGGGGATTGTTCCACCAATATCCTCGATCATCTGGCGACCCTGAACAGCAGCCAATATCTGCCGACGGATGATATCCAGATCCCGACGGGTGAGGTCGCGGATCTCGCTGGCACACCTCTGGATTTCTCGGAACCCACCGCTTTCTGAGCGCGTATTGATGAACCGTTCGAGGCGCTGGAGATTGGTGATGGCTATGATCATTTCTATGTAATTGACGGCGAGGCTGGCGTATTGAGAAATGCGGCAACAGTCTCACATCCAGGTTCCGGGCGTGTGCTGGAAGTGCTCACGACCCAGCCGGGAGTGCAGCTGTATACTGGTAACCACATGCCCGAGCGAGTCGACGGCAAGCAGGGGGTAGTATATGGTTTCCGTTCTGGCTTCTGTCCGGAAACACAGGGGTATACCGATGCTCCGAACCGACCGGAATTTCCGCCCGTGAGCCTCAGGCCGGGCGAGATATAT
>JAFLJT010000140.1 GCA_022712855.1 Pseudodesulfovibrio sp.
CGCCAGCACCTCCATCTTTGCGGTGGAAGTCAAGGATGCCGGGAATTCCGTTAAGGACAAATAGCTCATGCAACCGCATTTTCGCTTCGCCGGGTTTATGGGCAAACGTGTCCACCTCGGCGTCACCGGGTCCATAGCAGCGTATAAGGCGCTGGATCTGGTACGGGCGTATCAGGAGGCCGACTTGATGGTCTCCGCCACACTCACTGAATCGTGTACCAAGTTCGTCCAGGGCCTCAGTTTTGAGGCTTTGGGCGCTTCGCCTGTGTATACCTCCATGTTTGATGGTGGCCCCAAGGCTGACACGGCATTTGGGCATCTTGAACCGGGTCAGATCGCTGATGTCATGGTCGTTGCTCCGGCTTCGGCCAATACTATGGCCAAGCTTGCTTTTGGTATGGCAGACGACATGCTTTCTTGTCAGGCGCTGGCTTTTTCCGGTCCCAAGATTGTGGCTCCGGCCATGAACCCACGCATGTGGGAAAACCCGGCTACGCAGCGGAATTGGCAGATGCTCGGTGATCTCGGGTTTATTCGTATCGAACCGGAGTGCGGCAATGTTGCCTGCGGCGATACAGGCAAGGGGCGGCTAGCTCCCTCGGAAGAAATTTTTACGGCGACCTTGAAAGCGATCAGCCCGCAGGATCTGCGAGGCAAGAAGGTCCTCATCACTTTGGGACCAACCCGCGAGTCATGGGATGCCGTTCGGTTCTGGTCCAATCCGTCGAGTGGAACCATGGGCGCGTGTATGGCGATGGCTGCGTATTTGCGTGGTGCCGATGTGACTGTGGTGGCAGGGCCGACCGCGTTGCAATTCCCCACAGGGATTCGTGTCATTTCCGTGAACACGGCCGTTGAGATGTTTGATGCGTGTCAGGAAATCTGGCCCGCTATGGACATCGGTTGTGCGACGGCGGCGGTGGCTGATTATCGCCCGGTGCCTTTTGGTGCCGAGAAGTTCAAAAAAGCAGATTCCGGCAGCAAGGGAATGACGGTTGAGTTCAAGTCCAACCCGGATATTCTCAAGACGCTGGGTCGGCAAAAACGGATCGATCAGAAGCTCATCGGTTTTGCTGCTGAAACGGGCAAGCTCAAGGAAGAGGCGGAGCGGAAGCTCACCACCAAAGACCTCGACCTGATCGCGGCTAATGATATTTCACAAGAGGGCAGTGGGTTCGGTGTCGGCACCAACCAGATGTATGTTCTTGATAAACAGGGCAGGGCTGAGACATGGCCGCAGTTGCCCAAAACAGAAGTTGCATGGCGGTTATGGGATCACCTTCTTCTCGATTAAAGACACCAGAAAAGCTGAGGCCTTGGCTTGAGTCCGGGTTGGAGTACGTCTTCAATCCAGCCGGTGCACAGCAAGTTGCGCAGGGTGTTCAGCAACAGGCCCAGCCTCAGCAGAATGCTCCCGCTTCGCAACAAGCTCCCCAGCAATACCAGCAGCAAGCACCAACCCAACAACAAGCGCCCGTGCAACAGTCTGCGTCTGTGCAACAGCAGCAAATTTCACCGCAGCCTGTTCAGCAAGTGGCTGCACCCGCACCGCCACCGAATTCATCTGCGGCTTCAAAATTTCCCGAACCGTGGTCAACTTTTCTTGCTCGTGTCCCGGCAGCGCCCAAAGTTGTCTGGACCTATATGGAACTCGGCCTCGACCTTGGTGGGCAGGCTGATCCCAAGCGCGGAGCTGTGCTTCGGAATCTTCTCGCCAACCATTTGAAATGGCCGAAGGGCACTACGGCATTTTGGCCAGTGGCTGCATTATCAAATAATGCACTCCAGCCGAACAGCGCCATGTTTTGGAAAGGGTGGGAATTGTGGAAGACGCCTTACATCGCCTGCTTCGGTGAAGAGGCCCTCAGGATTATCCATCCAGATGCCGAGCCGGGCAACACGACCTATCTGCTCGACCATGTGACGATTTTTGTTTTGCCCCCGATTTCAAAACTCACCACCATGTTGCCGCATGAGCAGCAGATGTCTGTTGACCTGCTTTCCGGTGTGCGTTTGTAATTTCCCCCATCCTTTTTTCTTTCGCGATTTTTTAGATTCCAGATCGTGGTTCTGATCAGTCTCGAATTTTCCCTCTTTCTCTCAATTTTCGACCACCGAAAATTCAAATTGTCTCTTCCCTAGAGTCATAAACGATCAAAATGGGCAAAGTAGCCTATTTTCGCGCAATTTTGCTCCTTAAACGAACTTTACCTTCTGGCGCTGAGTTAGTTCTGTTGATTCGTTTTAAGTGCCTTGTGCTTTGAATATGAAAGAGGGCTCTGGGAAGGGTTGGTACACAACGGTTTCCGGGCATCAGTTTTTGCTAATATCCGGTATTTGGCTAAAATCTGTCGTTTTGTTAAATTTTGAACAACGCAACATCATTCCTACGCAGGAACAGCGTATTTTTTTGACATGGGTTGTTCGATTTTTCACACCTCTTGCGTAACCCACCTTCGGTAGAGTATGTCATGGCGGCAAGGTGACGAACGCAGGTTCACCTTCCTTAATACAGAACCTACTGCCCCCACCTTTGAGGGCAGCTCAATTTAAAGGAATAATAAATCATATGAAGATTCTTGTTACCGGCGCAGCCGGGTTCATTGGTTTCCATCTTTCCAGACGACTCGTCGGCGAAGGGCATCAAGTTATCGGGCTCGACAACCTTGATCCGTACTACGATGTTAATCTGAAGAAGGCGCGTTTGGCTGTTTTGGCCGAAAGCACTCTGTTCGAGCACGTGAACATCGATTTGCAGAATGATCAGGCCATGAGCGACTTGTTTAAGTCAGAGAAATTCACCCACGTGGTCAACCTCGCTGCTCAGGCTGGCGTTCGTTACTCCATCGAAAATCCCAAAGCGTATATCAACTCGAATATCGTTGGCTTCCTTAACGTTCTGGAAGGCTGCCGCCATAATGAAGTTGAGCATCTTGTCTATGCATCCAGTAGT
>JAFLJT010000288.1 GCA_022712855.1 Pseudodesulfovibrio sp.
CGTAATGGCGACGGTATTAACGATGTCCGGGACAGTGCAACCGCGCGACAGGTCGTTAACCGGCTTGTTCAGGCCCTGCAAAACGGGGCCGATGGCCACGGCGTTGGCGGCTCGTTGGACGGCCTTGTACGTGTTGTTGCCTGTGTTGAGATCCGGGAAGATGAAGACGGTGGCCTGTCCTGCCACGTCGGAATGCGGCATCTTGACCGCGGCGACCTCGGGGTCCACGGCAGCGTCGTACTGGATGGGACCTTCGATGGGGAAATCGAGGTTGCGTTCCGCGATGAGTTTCTTGGCGATGGCGGTGGCCTCGGTAACCTTGTCCACGTCTGCGCCCTTGCTGGACTGGCCTGTGGAGTAAGAGAGCATGGCGACCTTCGGTTCGATGCCGAAGATGCGCGCGGTTTCTGCTGCGCCGATGGCGATTTCAGCCAGCTCCTGCCCGTCGGGGTTCGTATTCACGGCACAATCTCCGTACACGAGGACGCGGTCCTTGAGGCACATCAGGAACACCGACGAGACAATGGAGTGCCCCGGCTTGGTCTTCACAAATTCAAAAGCGGGCCGGATGGTCTGGGCCGTGGTGGTCACCGAGCCGGACACCATGCCGTCGGCAAATCCCTTGTAAACCATCATGGTGGCAAAATAGGTCGGGTCGGACATGCGATCCCACGCCACGTCGGCGATCATGCCTTTGTGCTTGCGCAGTTCGAGGTATGCCTCGGCGAAGGAGTCTAGCAGGTCGGACTCGGCGGGGTCGACTATCTGTGCGCCGGAGATATCCACGCCAAGGGTGGATGCCTTGGTTCGGATGACGTCTTCCCGGCCAAGCAGGGTGAGGTCGGCCACGCCGCGGCGGAGCAGAATGTCTGCCGCGAGGAGAATGCGTTCGCCAGCCCCTTCGGGCAGGACGATGTGCTGCTTGTCCTTGGATGCTTTGTGCACCAACGAATATTCGAACATTTTCGGGGTGACGCGGGTGCTGCGTTTTTCGACCACGCTGTCGCGCAGTTCCTGCACATTCACATACTGGGCAAATCCGCCCAGCGCGGTGGCGATACGCCGATGGTCGTCGGTCTGGATGCGACCGTAGAGTTGACTGAGTTCCTGCACGGTCTGGTAGGTATGCCCTTTGACCGAAAGTACCGGAACCGGAACGCCGGTCCAACCCTCGATGAGTTTATGGACGTTGTTGGACACAGGTAGACCGCCGGTCAGCACGATGCCGGAAATATCAGGATAGGAAACGGAGAGCCGGGAAGCGAGGCTGGCCAGAATGATGTCCGAGCGGTCACCGGGGGTGATGATCAGCGACCCCGCATTGATATATTCCAGGAAGTTACCGATCTGCATGGCCGCGACCACATAATTATCCACCAGCCCCTGCAAACCGCTGTGGCCGTAGAGTACGTCGGCATCGAGCCAGCGTTTCACGTCGCCGATGGTCGGTTTGCCCAGCGCTTCGTTTTCCGGGATGACATAAACGGGCATAGGCTCTTTGCGCACTTTGCACTCAATGTGGCTGACCATGTCGTCGGTCATGCCTTCGGGCGCACGGTTAACCACGCAGGCCACAAAATCCACGCCTTTTTCGGCCAGAGTATCCAGTGTGGTCTGGGAGACGCTGACAACCTCTTCGGGTGTCTTGTCGCGACCGGATGAGACGACGAGAACGGGCGCGCCGATGTTGGCGGCGATGTCCGCATTGAGATCGAATTCGAAGGCCGGGTCCTTGCCTTTAAAGTCGGTGCCTTCGCAAAGGACGAAGCTATATTCTTCCTCAAGCATCTTGTATTTATTGAGAATGTTTTCCATAACCAGCGCGTGCTGGCCGGAATTGATCAGCTCGCGCGCCTGCTTGAGCGTGTAGGCATAGGTGTCGCGGTAGGGGACGGACAGCTTGAAATGATTGATCATCAGTTCGATATCGTGGTCTTTGTTCCCCTCGCCCGGATCATTGATGATGGGGCGGAAAATGGCGACTTTGTGCAGCTCTCGAAGCAGCATCTGCAACACGCCGAGGACCACGGCGGATTTACCGCTCCGTTCCTCGGTGGCACTGACATAGAGATTTTTGGACATGGCTATTCCTTATGAATAATTGAAAGCTGGAACTCTTGTAGGGTTATAGCTTTAAAATATTCACGATGAATAGACGAATGTCCATTGTTTTCCGCGTTATGGCACCAGCGCAGAGGCGATCTGCGGGCGGAATAGAGGAGATATGGGAGCGAAACTCGGCGATGATCGATGCCGAAATCGGATTATTTTGCGAGTTCCCGCAGTGTGTTCAGATTGCGCACGTCGTCCTTCAGGTCTTTTTCCTTGGGCGTTTCCAGCGTCTTGGGAACGTTGGCAAAGCGGGTGTCCTGCATGAGGCAGCGGAAACCCTCCAGACCGATATCGCCCTCGCCGATGTGTTCGTGGCGATCTTTGTGGGAATTAAATTCGTTCTTGGTGTCGTTGATGTGGAAGAACTTGAGCCGATCCAATCCGATGATGCGGCCAAAGGCGTCAAAGGTCTCGGCATAGGCTTCGGGCGTGCGGATGTCGTAGCCCGCCGCATAGGTGTGGCAGGTGTCGTAACAGACGCCGAGGCGATCCGGGTGGGTGGATTGGTCGATGATGGCAGCCAGTTCTTCGAAGGTGGAGCCGAGGTTGGTGCCTTGGCCCGCTGTGGTTTCGAGGAGGACCATGGCTTTGTCGGTACCGGAATCCTCGATGGCGCGGTCCAGATTGGCGACGTAGCGCTCAATGCCTGCGTCCACGCCTTCGCCCAGATGGGAGCCGGGGTGAGTGACGAGATAAGGAATCTTGAGCGCCTCGATGCGTCGCAGCTCTTCGGCAAAGCCGATGCGTGAGCGTTGGGCCTGTTCTTCTTTGGGAGAGGCTAGATTGATGAGATAGGAGTCGTGTGCAGCAATGGGGTAATCGCCCCACTGCTCCCATGCCACGCCGAACAGATCTATGATGTATTGCGTGAGCGCAGGAATCTTCCACTGCCGCTGGTTGCGGGTGAAGATTTGCAACGCGGTGCCTTCAACGGCCCCGATATGCTGGAAAGCCATATGCAGGCCGCCAGCAATAGACATGTGAGAACCCAGAAACATACAGGCCTCCCTGGTTGCTGATAAAGGCCCGATTGCTGCGTTGCTGCAAAAAGATCAGACTCTAACGCACAGGAAGTGCGCGTCGATCCTGATCTTTTCTTGCGCCTTGCACTCGAACCTTTCTCAACAACCTACTAGATGGGGGTTTGCCACTAGTCTGCATGAAGGCCTTTGCAGTTGGCTTACAAGGAAATATCTTTGAGAAATGAAAATTCCGCGTTGCCCCAAAAGGCAACGCGGAATTTTAAAATCAAAACTACGCGGTTTCGATCCAGCCGTTCAGTGCGTCAACGATCTTCTGAGCCTGCGCCTGGCTGGAGATGTTGAACTTGGACTTGGGACGATACGTGCCGTCCACTTTCTGATAGCGGCGGATGGTGAACTTTTCCGGGCCGTATTCGCCCTTGGCGCGGTTGAGTTCCTGGTAACGGAAAATGATGGTGGTCCATGCGCCTTTGGAAAGGATGACCTTGTCCAGCTCTTTAACGATAAGCTGGTTTTCCTCGGAATAATTAATCGTGATTTCGTCCACGTTGGTAGCCATAATATGCTCCTAAAAAAATATAGTGTCCGGCCCATATGGGCGTTAAGCGGTCTACCCATACATATGTACTAGGCAAAGGGCAAGCACGGTTTTTCGTCACAATCCCATGGAGAATACAATTGATTGAATACTCATGCCCCCTATAGGGTCTTCGTATCTGGGCCACGAAGCAATGGCGGTTGGCAGTGGAAAACTCGCTCTTGAAGTGATCAAGAGAAATAATTTTGACGGCGTGATCATGGATATTCAAATGCCAATCATGAATGGCTACGAAGCCGTGGCCGTTTTACGCAATGGCCCGCCTACAGTGCAGTGGTTCGACCTGCCCGTCATCGCTCTGACTGCCAATGCCATGAGTAGAAAGAGCTGAGGAACGTCTTGGTTGAGAGCTACGGCTTCAACTGACTCAGCAACATACCGACCAGCATTAATCCGCAACCGATGAGGGCGCGGACAGATAGCATTTCGTTCAGCATCATCCATCCACCGAGGGCGGCAAAGACTGCTTCGAGGCTGAGGATGATGGCTGCATGAGCGGGCTGTGCATCGCGCTGTGCGATGACTTGCAGGGTGTAGGCGATACCGACTGACATGAGGCCGCCGTATGCGATGGGCAGGGCTGCACCTTGTAGTCCGACGAGGGTTATTTCCTCGGTGGCGAGAGCGCCGATGAGACTGAGGACAGCACATATCACGAACTGGATGGTTGAAAGCTTGATTGCGTCAACAGCATCCATGCCGGGAGAAAGTTTGCCGATGAGCAGGACGTGTCCGGCCCAGAAGAGTGCGCCGATGAGGATGAGGAAATCACCAAAGGAGATGGTCATGTCGGTGGTGACCGAGAGCAGGTACATGCCGATAGCGGCAAGGCTTGCGCCGAGCCATGTTCCCCAGCCGGGTCTTTGGGCAAGCATCAGGCCGAAGATGGGAACAAAAACAACGTACAGACCAGTGATGAATCCGGCCTTTCCTGCGGTGGATGCTTCGAAACCGAACTCAGCCAACTGCGGCCCGGCCAAACCTATCTGTTGCAGGGATGAACCACAAAAAAGTGCGAGGCCGAGGAGTCCCCCACCAATGGCGAGGTGTTTTTTGTTGGCGGTGACGGCGGTGGTGGCGGTGGCGGTGCTGGGAGTGCGCTTTTTTTCCAGGTGCAAAATAAGCGGGACAAGGGCGAGTGCACCAAGGGCGAAGCGGACACCATTGAAGGTGAGCGGTCCCACGTGGTCCATGCCCACGCGTTGGGCCACGAAGGCAAACCCCCAGATGATGGCGGTGATAAAAAGCAGTATATCGGCACGTAAAATGCGGCTGTTCACAGTATAATCTCCTCGCAGACAGTTGAATAAACATCATCTGCGTCGTTGCTTCAAAGAGTTCAAACCCTCACGTAGAGGAACTACGCTTCGGTCTTGAACTCTTTTCGCGCCTAGCACCTGATGCTTTTTGAACAGTCAGAATATATGGCTAGGCAGAATGGGGCTGTTTAAAGATCACACCGTGTACTGTATTTCACCCCGAAACGGCAAGCCGTTGAAGGAGAAGATTATTCTGGGGTCGGTGGCGTGTCGGGAAGGTCCGCTTTCAATTTTTCGGCCTCGGCGTTGGCCTTCTCGGCCAGTGCTTTCAGCAACTCAAGCAGGTACTCCTCGTCCCCTTCGGTGCCTTCCTTGGGCGCCCATGGGGCGAAGTCCTTGTCCGTATGGAGTTCATACGGCCCGTCTTTGACCTCAAATATCAAGGTGTCCGGTTTGAGCGCGACGAAAGTATGGAAGACGTGCGGAGCAACATCAACACCGAAATTTTCGGTGCCGGGCTGGAGCAGCGTATGCTTTTTAACCGTGCCGTCATCAGTGAATTCCACAAACAACATGGCCCCCGCTACAACCAGAATGGTCTCGGTTTTCTCAGGATGCATGTGCCGATGCGGGGTAATATACGTCCCCGGCTGCAGGGCGTTGAACATTTTGTGCACGCCTGCATCATTGGTCTTATGCACCCGCTGGATCATACGCCTGCGGGGACTATCCCGAGACATGGACAGCAGATTGCCCACCATGTTCAGGGTCAAAAACGTGATGTCAGTCTCAGGAGCCGGTACCGCCGTGGGGAATTCATTTTTTTCATCAGTCATATACGCTCTCTACATGGCTGGAGGTTTATATTCAAGCTGTCAGACAGATGATAACGGCTCGATATCTCTGCTGTCGCTATCTCTAAGACTGGAAAGAACCAGCCTAAGAGCTACCGCTACGTCGTTGCTTCAAAAGATTCAAACCCTTACGTAGAGGAACTACGCTTTGGTCTTGAATTTTTTTCGCGCCTAGCACTCGAACCATTCTCAGCTGTCTGAGAAATTGTCTACAGCACTTGCTGCATGTCCAGATCCAACCCGGAATTCTCCATGGCTACCTGATCGCCGAGGACGCAGATGTCGCCATGTTCGGCATTGATGCGCACGGCCTGGGCGAAGTCGCGGAAATCCTTTTCCGTGGTTGCCAATACTTCGTCGCGGGTCGTTTGCAGGTATGCGTCATCCTGATTGGTCAGGTGGCGAACAAGTGCAGTGTACCCCTTGGCGTCCGGGAGTTGGTAGGAGTCGATTTCACCGATGGCACCGATGATGGACTTTTCCAGTTCGTCGGAGTTGATGGTGACGGTCTCAAGATATTCGGCCGTGGCGTCAAACGCCTTGACCGTGGCTTCCACATTGGGGTCGCGGTAGGAAACAAATGCGAGTGCCCCGGCCAAGCGGTCCATGATGCAGAACGCGCCGTAGGCACCGCCCTGAACGCGGACTTTTTCCCAGAGATATCCGGTGCGGATGAGCTTGTTCACGACCTGAGAAGCCCCGGTGTAGTTGAAGCCGTGTTCGGACACGTTAACACCCTTGCCCACATAGTTGACCTGTGCCGGAATGGCGAGGCCTTCACCTTTGGGCAGGGAGAGCAGTGCGCGGCTGACCGGGCTTGCGTCAACAGTAGGCAGCGCGGACACAATGCTGGCGATTTCCGGCTCCATGGCGCTGAACATGGACTGATCCATGGTCGCGTTGAGGATGAGGCCGTTTTGTGAAATGAGCAGGCCGCGCAGACGTTCCAGATCCTTGGCAACGCCACGGAAATCTTCTTCGATACGCACTTCGAGCCGACGCAGGAAATCAAGATTGGACAGGCCGGACATGGCTTCTTCCATGGCGTGCGCCACATGGGTGCGGGCACGCAAGCGGGTGGCGACCACCATATGACCGGACGGCACCAGACGCTGTTCGGCGCGAGCGCGGGCCTCGGACACGATCTGGGAGACGCGTTCCTTGTTGTCGAGCTTGGCCGAGGTCAGAATTTCAGTGATGATAGTCGCGGTTTCAGCGCCCTTGTCAGCCGTGGCCTTGGCACGCATGAAGAGTCGTGATGCAGCCTCTTTGGAATCGCGGATAGGCGCGGAAAATGGCTGGGTCCAGATGCCGCCAGATGTGCGGGCAATCCATTGGGACATATCCACATAATTGCGTTTGTCAGTGCCGGACTCGGTCAGTACACGGCCAAAAATACCAGCGTAGGGCAGCAAATCGTCGGGCAAGACCGACAGATCGAACCCGAAATCAAAGTACCCGATGCCGTTGGTGGGCAGATCGTGGTAAAGCAGCGGTGCGCCACCGACGGTCCGTTCCTCGGTGGGAATAATCCGGTTCTCCGTGGGCAGATCCGCCATGGAGATACGCGGTACGGTGTTCAGCGCCTCGACGGAATCCGGCTCGGCTTGCAGGCGATTGAGTTCCTTGGCGTCAGCAATAACCTTGGTAATCTGTTCGTCAGTCAGGGAGTCCTTGACCTTGATAAGGCGGTTGGCTTCCTTCTTGGCGATCTTCATGGACATCTTGTGGTCCGGCTCCAGCAGCACGGTGGTGCGATGCGGATTGTGCAGCAGCAGACGGGCCAGCAGTTCTTCAAAAATCTTTTCGTCGTTGGCAATCCAACCCTTTATGTTTTCCAGCGGCTTTTCAAAAGGCAGCAGAAGCAACGGATCGCCCTCGCCTTCCTCGTCGTCATAAATCCAGGTAGAAAGAGCCTGAAACATGAGAGACAGGCCACGCGGGTACGAGCCGGTGTTGTTCTCGCGCAGGGAGAATTCAACAGAGTTGACCGCGGCTTCAATGTCGCCTTTGTCAATGCCGTTTTCCACCAGTTCCTTGATGGTATTGAAGATGATGGACTCCGCCTTGATGGCGTTGGAGGGATGGATACCCTTCAAGCCAATGGAGAAGAACATCTGGCGCATATCAGCTTCGAGGCCAACGCCCGCCAGATCATCGCCCAGACCCGAGTCCATGAGCGCCTTTTTCAGCGGCGAGGACGGCAGGCCGATGAGGATGTGTTCCAAAATATGCAGAGCCAGATTCAGATTGGCGTCCGCCGTCTCGGCCAGCAGCCAGTTGACGGTGAACATGCCCTTGGCCAGACGTTCGGAGGCCGGGTAGGACGCACGCACGGATTTGGATTCGGTGAAACGTTCCTGTAAGGTGACGCGGGTTTTGGTCACGTCGATGGCGTCGTATTGCGAGAAGACTTCATCGAGAAGCTCCAAACGCTTTTCTGGATCGTCATCGCCGTAGAAATAGGCGTAGCCGTTGGACGGATGGTAGTGGTCCTCGTGAAATTTCATGAACTGCTTGAACGTCAGGTCCGGGATCACGGACGGGTCACCGCCGGAATCGATACCATAGGTGGTGTCCGGAAACAGCGACTGCTGGGAGTGGTCATAGAGCAGGGAATCAGGATCAGAATACGCGCCTTTCATTTCATTAAAGACAACGCCCTTGTACGTGACGGGCTTGTCCGGCGCTTCCATTTCGTAATGCCAGCCTTCCTGCTTGAGCGTATTCGGCGTCAGGCGGGGATGAAAAACCGCGTCGAGATAGACATCAATGAGATTGTAGAAGTCCTGCGTATTGGCCGAGGCCACGGGATAACATGTCTTGTCCGGGAAGGTCAGCGCGTTCAGAAATGTCTGGAGCGAGCCTTTCAGCAGCTCAACAAACGGCTCCTTAATAGGATATTTATCAGAGCCGCAAAGCACGGAGTGTTCAAGGATATGTGCGACACCCGTGGAATCCTCGGGCGGCGTACGGAACGAAATGCCGAACACTTTGTTCTCGTCGTCGTTGATGATCGAAAGCACGCGAGCGCCCGTTTTGTCGTGACGATAAACGTGGGCGACAGAAGACATTTCCGCAATTTCCATTTCCTGAACTTTTGTAAATCCGTGGCTCATATATTTCTCTCTTTATTCTGATGGTCTGCTTTGCGTCGGACAAATAATAATATGTATTGGCCCGAACTCGTCACAAGGTATACATTCAAGTGAAGCCGTCAAGGATTTGAGAGTGCTGCATAATTGCCCGCTGGCGTCGTTACTTCAAAACATTCAAACCTAGCGTACAGGAAGTACGCGTCGGCTTTGAATATTTTTCGTTCCTAGCCAGCGAACAATTCTACAGCACTCTCAAGAAAATAAGTTAATTAGGTGTTCTCCACCATAATAAGCGAAATTTCCTTGACGAATAGATGGTGGATGCATAGAACAGTTGAAAGCGATAATCATTCCTAATTTTAAAATAACTACTTTTCAATCAAGGAGAATATTATGACTCATGAACACGAACACGAAGAAACGATGCCTGATTTCGCCAAAGTCGGTCAGCCTGTCCCTGAGTTCACGATGGAGACATTCGATCCCACCGAAGGCGGGTTTGGCGAGGTTGATCTCGGCGAGCTGCGCAAGGCAGGAAAGTGGACGATCCTCTTCTTCTATCCGGCAGACTTCACCTTTGTCTGCCCGACAGAGTTGGCTGATCTTGCTCTCAAGCATGAAGAGCTGACCAAGCTCGGTGCAGAAGTGATCTCCGTTTCCACAGATACCAAGTTCTCTCATCTGGCATGGAAGAACGACGAGCGTATGATGGCTGGCGTCAAGTTCAAGATGGCTGCCGATCCGACCGGCGAAGTATCCCGCTTCTTTGATGTCTGGGATTACGACACTGGTCTTGCACTGCGCGGCACATTCATCATCAACCCCGAAGGTGTTTTGGCCTCCGCTGAGATCAACTACTACAATGTTGGCCGTAATGCTGACGAGTTGGTTCGCAAGATGGAAGCTAACAACTATCTCAAGGA
This sequence comes from Pseudodesulfovibrio sp., assembly GCA_022712855.1. Taxonomy (GTDB): domain Bacteria; phylum Desulfobacterota; class Desulfovibrionia; order Desulfovibrionales; family Desulfovibrionaceae; genus Pseudodesulfovibrio. The sequence goes on from JAFLJT010000288.1 coordinate 9,828, forward strand.
TCATCCCGCAGAAGCGTGTCCTGCCAAGTGGACACCGGGTGAAAAGACTTTGACCCCCAGCGAAGCACTCGTTGGTAAGGTTTACGAAGCATTGAACGACTAGTTACGATCCACACTCTCGTAACTCCTGTTGCATTAAACGCCCCCGGCAGATTGTCTGCCGGGGGTGTTGTTATTTTTTGGGGGTGGGGAGGGAAGGATGAGGAGATGGGGATTTGGGTGAAAGCTCCGGACGGAGCAACGCCAGTTGAAAGGCTTGGCCTTTCAAAGCTTCCATGTCCTTCGCGGACGGCGGTCCATTTTTTGGCTGAGCCGCCACAAAAAATAGACGAAAAAATGTCGGCTTTTAAGAAGTAATTTGGCCGCCCGGTTTTAGCAGATCAAGAATCTGATCAAAGCAGCGGAGGCTCCATCTTCGGAGTGTGGGACGCTCTGCGAATCAATACAATTGATGGCCGTCCATGGTTGTGGGTGTCGCGATAGTAGAGCCGCCTCCACTGATTTGTCAGCTTCTAAGCCTTGCTAAAAAGGGCTGGTGTAGGTCGTTGGGTGGTGAGGGGGAAGAGTGTGGGATGCTTATTTGTTGTGCTGCTTTTTCTTAAAATTTTACCCGCGATTTGAGCCGAAAAAAGCGGCGTGCGCCGTCCCGTTAAAAGGACAATGTACGA
>JAFLJT010000065.1 GCA_022712855.1 Pseudodesulfovibrio sp.
ACGATGAGAACAACCTTCTCGCCCGTAATTCGCTCGGCATCTGTTTCGCCCAGCTCGGACGTTTCGAAGATGCCCGCCAGAACTTCACCGAGGTCGTCGCCATCGATAAAAAAGATATCATGGCGCTCTACAATCTCGGTTGGGCACACCATCGCCTCGGTGATCTCAAAAAGGCCGAACAAGCCTATCGCCAATGTCTCAAAGCGGAACCCAATCACGTCTATTCGCTCATGCGTCCCGGTTCTATCGAGGAAAAGGCCGACCATCTCAAAAAGGCCACCAACTACTACAAAAAAGCCGCCGACCAACCCGGCGGCGAACGCATGGTCTTGCGCCCTCTCGCCCGCGTCTCCTACAAGCTCGGCAACATAGAAGACACCCGCGAATATCTCCATCTTGCGCTCAATGCCGATCACAATGATCACCAGGCGATGCACATTCTCGCCAAGCTCTATCTCGACCAAGGCGAAGATCCACAAATCGCCGAAGTCCTCTCCCGCCAAGCCTCAGCCCTATCCCCCGGCAAAGACGCCTACTGGGACGTGCTGATCGAAGCGCTCGAAGCGCAGGGCAAAGGTGAAGAAGCAGCGAAAGTCGCGGCCAGAGCGGGTTAGGTTGAGAAATGGTCAAACTCTATGAAAGAATACCAGAAAATATTCGTTGGTTTTTGTTCATACCGCTTTGGTTGCTTGTTGGTTATCTGAATTACTACCTGTTGAAATTATTAATATTTAGTGTGTCCGGAGAGATGGTTACGGGCCAATCTGTTGTTGGTTTCAGTCATGCATTTATTTCGATTTGCGTCATGTATTTTTTGATACCTAATGCCAAAATGATTGGGGCTTTGGCAGTCTGTGTACTCAATGTGCTGATGCTTGCGAAAGAGATAAAGAGCTATAATGTGTCGTTATTAGATGTCGGAATACTCACAGATATTAATATGTACACGTCTCCAGCGATTGGGCCGTATTCTGCCTCGGTAGTAGGGGCGGCACTCAGTTGCTTGTTCCTCAAGAAAATTGCTTAGAAATACTAAATGTATACAACGAAAAAGCCGGAGCCACCAATTAAGGTAGCTCCGGCTTTCTTTGTGCGTAATGTCGAATCTAGAACCGTTCGAATCCTTCGTCGGTCTGGCCGAGGGCGGGCTGTGCGGTCCGAGTTACAGTTGGGTTAACGGCCTGTGAGGGGTCGAATCTGCCGAGTTGACCACCATTGATTTTGAAATAGCCGATGACGGTGCGTAGGTGGTGGGCCTGTGCGGAGAGCTCTTCTGCCGTTGAGGAGAGCTCTTCGGCAGCGCTGGCGTTTTGTTGGACTACGCTGTCCATTTGGTTAACGGCTTTGGTGATGATGTCGGTACCGTTGCGTTGTTCGTCGCTGGCGGCCGAGATTTCTTGCAGTTGGTCTGCGGTAGAGGTGATATCTGGCACCATGCGGGTGAGGATATCTCCTGCCTTGGCTGCAACGGCTTGGCTGGTTGCTGAAACTTCGCCGATCTCAGCGGCAGCTTCACCCGATTTCTCGGCCAGTTTGCGAACTTCTGCGGCGACGACGGCAAAGCCTTTGCCGTGTTCTCCGGCTCGCGCAGCTTCGATGGCGGCGTTGAGAGCGAGCAGGTTGGTTTGGCGCGCGATTTCTTCGATGATAGAGATTTTATCGGCGATCTGGTTCATGGCCGTGACGGTTTGAGCCACGGACTCGCCGCCTTCTTCAGCTTCTCTGGCTGCGGAGGAAGCGGTGGCTGCCGTTGTTTTGGCGTTGTCCGCGGTCTGCATGATGTTGGCAGACATCTCTTCCATGGATGCCATGGTCTCTTCGACGCTGGCAGCCTGTTCTGTGGCGCCCTGGCTCATGGACTGGGATGATGCCGAGAGAATTTCGCTGCCGTCGGCAACGTGGTTGGCGCTGTTTTGTACTTCGCCGACCACTTCGCGCAGCTTGTCGCCCATGGTGTTGATGACGCTGCCGAGCTCTTCAAATTCGTCATTCACGCATTGTTTGTAGATTTTGCATTCGCGGCAATCGAGTCCCTTGATCGCTTTGGGGCAATGCGGGTCTGCGTTGAAAGAACCAGCTTCTACCCAACAGTAAGCATCCTTGCCGTGAGAGCGACAATCGTTGTTGCCACAGCCGACTTCCTGGCCACAGTTCACGGGTTTGCCCATGGGAATGTATGAAACATCAAGATTGCCAAGATTAAGCTGCTTGAGTACTTCGGCCACATGTTCGATTGATTTGGTGAGGTGATGCCCAAGAGGCCAGGCGAGAGCAGCAGCGATGAAGAGTGAGAATACTCCCAAACCCCAGGCCCAATATTGCAATGATTCGTGGGCTTTAACGATTGTTTCCGGGCCAGCCTGTGTTAGGCCACCTAGCTTGAAGGAGATAACTCCGATAAAACATGCGGACGTAGTAAGAGCGATTATTCCGCCTAAAGCACCGATTCTGTATCCAATTTTCATTGCAATGACTCCCCAGCTTGCTGCAATTTTACGTTCAATTCTTGGATTCTCCCAGAGATATCCAGTTCGATTGGCCAAATACTATACCGCCAAGGTATGAAAGGGACGTCTAACAAATCTGTAAAAGCGATACAAGGAAATAGCATCTGAAGGCGTTATAACTATGCGGTTGCTCTCAGTACGGAACTTGGTATACTCGTCTAGCTTGAGAATTTAAGGAGTATTTAGAATGACCCAGGAAAGACAGCTTCCAATTCACTATCTGTTGAATTCATTCAACACTTTCTTCAAAATGGAAGCAGCAGGTGGGCTTGCTTTAATGATATGTACGGTGGCCGCATTGGTATGGGCCAATTCGCCATGGGCCGCGTCGTATCATTCTTTGTGGCAGACCAAATTGACGGTTGGAATCGGTGATTGGGTGTTATCCAAGGGCGCTATCCTGTGGATCAATGACGGACTGATGGCGATTTTCTTCTTTGTCGTCGGTCTTGAGATCAAGCGGGAACTCATGGTGGGTGGGCTCTCCACGCTGAGTCAGACTATCATGCCAGTGGCTGCGGCCGTGGGTGGTATGGTCGTTCCGGCGCTCATCTTTTTCGGATTCAATGCGGGCACGGAATCCGCTAGTGGTTGGGGTATCCCCATGGCCACGGATATCGCATTTGCCCTCGGAATTTTATCGCTTCTGGGCAGCCGGGTCCCGGTTGGTCTCAAAATTTTCCTG
>JAFLJT010000273.1 GCA_022712855.1 Pseudodesulfovibrio sp.
GTCAGGCCCATGGTATCGAGATTACCCGCTTTGAGTTCAAGGAACTGCGTGGAAAGATCAGGGATCATCCGATAGACAACCTTGTCGATCTCAGCCTTCCCTTCGAAGAACTTCGGGTTGGCCTCAAGCACTATCTGGCTACCGCCCGTCCAATCCTTCAACTTATACGGCCCGGCCCCCATCGGCTCCCGGCTGTACTTTGTATTCAGCAGATCTTCGCCCTCAAGAGCATGTTTGGGCATAATATCAAGCCCAGCCCACGAAACCAACGCTTTGGCGAAAGGTTCATCGTACTCAACTTCAATGGTAAACTTCCCAGTCCGCCGAAATTCTTTGACCAGCTTGTAGTTCCCCGCATAGGCCGTGGGCGTATTGGGATCAATATACAAATTAAATGTGAATTCGATATCTTCAGCCGTCAATTGCTGACCGTCAAACCAGTATATATCCTCACGAAGCTTAAACTTAAGCAACTTTCCATCATTGAGGACTTCATAGGATTCTGCCGCATACGGTATAAGTTCGATATCTTTATTGTATTTCAGGAGACTGACATAAATTTGTGCGGCCACTTCATGGGATGCACCATCCGTTGCCAGCATAGTTATCAGGTTGGACGGCTCGCCAAGCATGGCTTCAATGAGCGTTCCCCCAGATTCAGGAGTCGTCGAAATATCGGCCTTATTCACGGGCGGAACAGGCGTGGCCGGACCACCCTCGCCGCAAGCGGCAAGCAGTGTCAAAGCGAGGAGTAAAAGAAGAACGGTGCGCAAGCTAATTTCCCTTGCAAAATTGCGGGGGCTATACCATATAATTGTGAGAGCATCGGCCAGTTCGCTCACTATGTACCAATGGGTGCAAAAAGCCAAGGGCATGCTATAGTTATAATAGATATTTTCTTCGAACTTGCTGAATATGATTGTTCAATGTAAGTAAAACCATTCAGATTCGAGGGAACCGATAGGAAGCACAGATTAATGACGAATGGCGAAGAACAAATAGTTACATCCATCCTCAAGGATTTTATCGGAGACAGTGTCCCCGATTATATCCTTGAAGACGCTCAGGCAATCGTTAACAACGATGGCGTGGTCAAACTGGACCTCAAGAAACGGGACCAGTATTGGGATATCGACGGACAGGTGCAGGGCGACGAATTTCAGAATTACACTTCTGAAGTCGGCCTGAATCTCGCGGATAAGACTATCAATTACTATTGTAATTGCCCTGACTCCTTCGCGGGCGTCTGCCGTCATGTCACCGCGACTGCGGTCAAATTGCTCAGATCACTGGAGTCAGACTCCGGCGAAGAAATGCCTATTCCACGCACCGATTGGCGGCAAACCTTCCGCCCCTTCTTCGCCACCGAACTTGAGCCTGAATCCGGCCGCCATTACCTTATATATAGAATTTACCCGGAAGTGGGACGTCTTCAGGTTGCCTTCTTCCGTGCTCGTCAGAATAAATCCGGCATTTCTCAGGTCCAGAACGAAGTCACTCTTGCCCAGATCGTGGAAAATCCCGACTGGTGTGACACTTCGCCAGCCCTGCCCGGCGTTGCTGAGCAGATCGGCCATTTTCTCGACTACTGGGGCCACAAAGTGGAAATCCCGGCTGGCCTGCATTCCTGGTTCTTCCGCGCCGTCAAAGGGGAATATTACCTCTATCTGCGCGAAACTGAGCAGCCCATTACCGTCGAATCGAAAACCATGCAGCTCAAGCTTTCGCCTACGCTGAACGAAGACGGACTGAATTTCGACATCCTGCTGGCCCGTGAAGACAAAATGCCCTTCTCCATCACCAATGAAGAGGAAATTTATTTCTACGGCCGTTTGCCGCTGTGGGTGTATTACAAAAATTCTTTCTACCCGGTACAGACCGGGCTGGACCCAAAGCTGGTTCAGAGCATGGTGGAGAAAAAGCCCATCGTGCCACATGCCGATGTTTCTGAATTTCTTGACCGTGTCTGGACCCAAATCCCCGTTTCTGATCTTTACGGACAAGAAGACTTTCTGGAACGTGTCGGACCGATTTTTCAGGATGCCGAATACAATCCCAAACTCTATCTGGACGAGGAAGGCTCCCTACTGGTCCTCAAAATCCAGAACATCTACGAGAACGAGCATGGCGAATTCATCATGCCCGGCCCCAACCCGGACCTGCAGACCGGAAGTTACCACGAGGGTGGCAAGTCCTATCTTATCCGCCGTGCGCAGGATGAAGAGGCCCAGCTTTTTGCCGAATTGCAGGACATGAATTTTCAGGCCAGAAACAACCATATCTGGTTCATGGAGCAGGAAGAAGCTATCAATTTTCTGCTCGATTACTACCCGCAAATGGTTGAAGCCTACCGCGTCTTTGGCGAGCAAAATCTGACCCGCTACAAAGTACGCACTACCGAGCCAGTGGTCATTGCCGAAGTCGAAACAGACGAAGAAGACAAGTGGTTCAACCTCGAACTTTCTGTCGAATACGGGGACCAACGTGTTCCCATCGACGTCATCTGGGAAGCTTGGACCAAGGGCAAGCGTTACGTGCAGCTCAAGGACGGATCCTACACCAGTCTGCCTGAATCCTGGCTCAACAAGCTGGGGCACAAGCTCAAGGCACTCGGCTTTGATCCGGAAAAGGCGCCCAAGAGCCAGTTCAATCAATACGAAGCTCCGATTCTCGAAAAGATTCTGGAAGACCTGCCCCAGGCACAAACCGATGAATTCTTTGTAAAGCTCAAAGAAAAGATCAATAATTTCGACGAGATCAGGGACATTGATGTGCCCGAGCAGGTCCAAGCCACACTCAGACCGTATCAGGCCCAGGGCTTAAGCTACCTCAATTTCCTGCGCGAATATGGATTCGGCGGCATCCTGGCTGATGAAATGGGACTGGGTAAAACCATCCAGACCCTCTCATACCTCCAGC
>JAFLJT010000289.1 GCA_022712855.1 Pseudodesulfovibrio sp.
GTTGTTGTCGTGGCTCCTGAGGCAACCATTACTTCCAATCCGCAGAAGGCGGAAGTCAATATTGTTTTTAAAAAGGGCAAGATTTTCAGGCAGGCTGGTGAAGAGTTGAACGTTCTCAAGTTCGGTACATATTCTGTTAAGTTGGACCTTGGCTCTTTATTGGGCGACTTCAACTTTTCCGAAGTAAAAGCAAAGGATATGACCTTTGCCAAATTAAGTGAGCTTCGCGACGATCCTTCATTGTCCCCGGATCAATCTCCTCGCTTTCATCGGAAAATAGATACTGAGTATTTCAAACGCCTTACATTGCCTCTTGGCTGTATAATTCTTGGCATGTTCGCCATTCCAATTGCCTATGTCTTCCGTGGGCTTAAGCAGCAATACGGACTTGTGTTGTCCATGGGGTTATTTATCGTTTATTATTCGATGTTCTCCATTGGCGTCAGCATGGGGGAATCTGGCACAATTCCGCCGGTTTATGGCCTCTGGGCTCCGAATTTCCTGTATATTTTTGTGGCAATGCTCGGCGCGAAATATGCCAATGAAGAACGGACATTGCCGCTTATTGATTGGATCATTTCTATGAAGAACAAGAGGAGGACCGCAGCATGAGGTCGCTCCTTGGTATAGGCGTCTTGAGTCGCTATCTCATTCGACAGAACGTGTATCTCATGTCCATTTGCCTAGCCGTGGGAACGTGTATTTACCTGTTGTCAGATGTGTTTGACAGGCTCGATGATTTTATTCGGGCCGGATTGGGCGCAGAGACGATACTTTTCTATTTTTTCGTTAAAATTCCACTGATTGTGTCGCAGCTCATGCCTGCCATTTTCCTTATTGCCATGGTCATACAGCTCGGTGTTTTGACGCGAAGTAAGGAAATGCTGGCGCTACGGGCGGGCGGTGTCTCTTTTGCGTGGTTCATTCGATTCTTTCTCATCTACGCTCTTTTCTGGAGCGGTGGACAGCTTGTCTTTTCTCAATTTCTTGGAGTCTTTGGCGAAGTTGAGGCCAATCGGATATGGAAAGAAGACGTCCGCAAAAAACAGCTCGATGAACTGACTATCAGGAATCTGTGGTTCAGAGATGGTCCATTTATCGTGCTCGCAGATACGGCGCACCCCGGAAAGAGCAGGGCAAACAATGTCACTGTGTATGAATTTGCTACGGATAGTCAGGAACTTATCCGTATTCTCACCGCAAAAAAGGCGCTGATTGACGATCATGGTTGGGGACTGCTCGACGTTCACGAACTGGACACCAGGACCTTCGTTTCAGTCACTCGTTTGTCGCAATTCTTGTCTGTACGGCAGAATCTCAAGGCATATGCTGCGGTGGAACTCAAAGGAGATAAAGCGCAATTGCCGCTCTTTGAACTATCACAAGCAATTGAAAAGCTTGAAGAATCTGGATCAAATGTCGAGATTCTACGAACGGTATGGCATGGAAAATGGTCGTACGCATTTTCAATTGTGTGCATGGCACTCATGGCGCTGACGTTGGTGACGTTCTCAGAAAACGTCTATGCGAACATCGGCCTGTCGCTCATATTAATATTTACGCAGTACGGTATCCATGTGGTCGGTGCCACGGCAGGAGAAAAGGGCGTATTACCGCCATTCTTGGCCGCCTGGATGGGCAATTTAGTCATGGGCGGTCTTGCGTCGCTCAGACTGGCGTGGGTCGCCATGCCGGGCTTCCAGGCGATACTCAAAGAATGGCTTGTCGGATTACGACTGGCTCGGGCGTAGCTTAAAGCTGGGCGTATTCAGCCAGAGAGTTCCACAATTTATCTTCACCCATGCCGGTTTTGCTTGAGAAAAGAATTGGTTTGGGGGAATTTTTTAGAATCTCTTGCCATTTATTTTGAAGAAGGACTCTGTCCCGCTGCTTAGGCTTGTCAGCCTTAGTCAGTATCGGAATGATGGGGATTCCCATGGTCTGGAGAAAAGAGGTCAACTCAAGGTCGATCCTCTGGGGTTGCAGACGGGAATCAAGAAGGACTGCAACGGCCCGAAGTCGTTCGTTGTTTTTCATATACGCATTAATGAGCTTGGCCCATTTGGCGCGTTCAAATTTGGAACATTTGGCATAGCCATAACCCGGTAAATCCACGAGGAAAAATCCATCGGGATTGACGCGATAGTAGTTGAGGCTTCTGGTTTTTCCTGGCTTCGAGCTGATTTTAGCCAGCTTTTTACGGCCTGCCAGTCGGTTGACCAGAGAAGATTTGCCCACGTTGGAGCGGCCGGCCAGAGCAATTTGGGCCCCGTCGACTTCTTCAAGCTGCTTGATTTCGTATATTGTCTGTATTAACTCTATGGATCGGTGCATAAGAAAGGTACCATTTTTTTGTTTAACGTGTTTGGAAAGGACAATGTTCTCCTTTTACGTCAGTGAGTCAAGGCACGTGAACATCAAAAGGAAAATTTGAAGAGGAAAATATGGCCAAACTCAATATTTTGATACTCAATGGCCCCAATTTGGGACACATTGGCAAACGCCAGCCTGAGATTTATGGTTCTCAAACCATGGATGACATGCCCGAAATCGTCGGGCAACTCATGGGCGCGAAGGCTGAAAACATTTCTATCACCAATTTTCAGGCTAATTCCGAGGGGGCGCTCATCGACCGCTTGGAAAAAGCTCGGGAAGAGGGTGTGGACGGTATTGCGTTTAATGCTGGGGCATACACGCATACGAGCCTTGCCATTGCAGATTGTCTGGCTTGGATAGGCATTCCTTGCGTGGAAGTGCATATTAGCAACATCTGGGCGCGGACAGATCAGCCCTTGCGGCAACAGTCAATTATGGGTGAGCAATGTGTCGGCGTTATTGCTGGTTTCGGCATTCTGAGTTATGCCCTTGCTGTCCAGGCGTTGTATGAACGCCTCAGTGGATAAACACACAAGATAATTAATCCGGCATTGTCGGTTAAACGTTTCGGAGCAAATATGATTTCGACCAAAGATTTCAAGACAGGGATGAAAATAGAATTAGATGGAAAGCCTTTTGAAATTGTAGAATTTCAGCACTTTAAGCCCGGCAAGGGCGGCGCCATGATGCGCACTAAATTGCGCCAATTGAAGACCGGACAGGTCTTGGAAAAAACTTTCCGCTCCGGCGAAAAAGTCAAAAAGCCGGATATGGCTGCCGTGTCCATGCAGTACATCTATAAAGATGGCACTGACTTCGTCTTCATGGATCTCGAAACCTACGATCAAATGAACGTTCCCGCTGAAAACGTTGGTACTGCAGGCGGTTACATTAAGGAAGGGGACACCGTGAAGGTGCTCTTGTACAATGGCGAGCTTATCGGCGTCGATCTGCCTGCCAACGTCAACCTTGTTGTGACCCAGACCGACCCGGGCGTGCAGGGTGACCGCGTGAGTAACGCAACCAAGCCTGCAACCGTGGAAACTGGTATCATTGTTCAGGTTCCGCTTTTTGTTGACGAAGGGACGACCATCAAGGTTGACACCCGTAGCGGTGAATATCTCGGACGTGAATAACGTGGCTCGTAACTCATTGTGAGCATAGTATTTAAAGGTCGTGGGCAGTAGACTGTCCAGGGCCTTTTTTTCGGAAGTGAGGAGTACATGGCGCGACGTCAGATCAAATCGGCAAAGACAGAGAAGAAAGGGCGCGGCAACGAATTTGTCGGGTTATTCTTTCTCTTTCTTTCTGCATTCTTCTTTTTAAGCCTTCTTTCTTTTCATCCCAATGATCCCAGCTTTAACCAGGCTGTGAGCAGTGGGTGGAAAGTCCAGAATGTTGTTGGTCTCGCTGGTTCTTTTTGCGGTGGTTTTCTTGTAGAAATCTTCGGTTTGGGCGCAATGGTCTGGCCGTTCTATTTCCTCTATCTCGGCCTATCGCGTTTTGTGAGTCGTATTTCCATGTCCAAGACCCGTTGGCTTGGATTCATTGGCCTTTTCGTCGCATTTGAAGCGTGGGCAATGCATCCTTGGCTCAGCAATGTTCCAGCTGATGCATACGGTCTGGTCGGTAGCGGTTATTTCGGCCGTGATATCATCACCAAATTTACGCTTCCATATCTTCGTCCTGTCGGCACTTTCTTGCTGTGGGCGTTTGTGACTATTGTTTCTTTTCAGGCCGTTGCAGGGTTCAGCTGGGCCACTATCTGGAGCAAATTGCTTGAGTGGTGGATGACGTATCGAGCCGGTGCAGGAGATCGTCAGGCACTGCGCCAAGAACGCAAGGAAGCTAAAGCCGCTAAAAGGGCCGCCAAGCAAGAAGCGGTGGCAGCAGTCAAAGAAAATGAAGAAGATGACGTTGTCAAGTTCGTTGATCTGGACGACGCAAAGAACAAGCCTAAGTCTCCGGCAAAACCCAAGCCAGCGAAAACAAAGCTAGCCCCTGCACCTAAAGGTATTGGTGGCGGCGAATTGCCAAGTACCGAATTATTGACCCCACCTCCGCCCCAGAACACGAGTCAGACCCAGGCTATACTCCAGCCCCTTGCTGACCGACTCAAGGAATGTCTGAACGATTTTAATGTACAGGGTGAGATTCAACAGGTTGTACCTGGTCCTGTGGTGACCATGTTCGAGTTCAAGCCGGCACCTGGTATCAAGGTGAGCAAGATCGAAGGGCTGACTGACGATATTGCGCTGGCTCTCAAGGCACAGTCTGTACGTATTGAGGCCCCTATTCCTGGCAAGGATAGCGTGGGCATTGAGATTCCGAACATTAATCGTGAGACAGTATACCTGCGCGAAATCCTTGAATCGAAAGAATTTACAGACGAGAAATCCCTGCTGACACTGGCATTGGGTAAGGATATTCATGGCGCGCCCCGTGTGGCTGATTTGGCGAAAATGCCGCACCTTCTGGTGGCGGGCGCGACTGGTGCTGGTAAATCCGTTGGTATCAATGGCTTCCTGCTGAGTCTGCTGTATAAGGCTGGCCCAGATAAGGTGAAACTGCTTTTGGTTGACCCCAAGCGCATTGAGCTGGCTCCGTATGCCGACCTGCCGCACCTCGTACATCCTGTTGTTACTGATATGAATCTTGCCAAGAGCGCTCTTGAGTGGGCGGTCTTTGAAATGGATTGTCGCTATGAGAAAATGGCGAAACTCGGTGCTCGTAATGTTGAGGGATACAACACGAAATTGGCGAGTTTCGGGAATAAAATTCCTGAAGAATTCGAACACATGAAGCCCATGCCGTACCTTGTCATTATCATCGATGAACTTGCTGACTTGATGATGACGGCCGCCAAGGATGTTGAGCAGTGTATTGTTCGATTGGCGCAGCTAGCCCGTGCAGCCGGTATTCATCTGGTTGTCGCTACCCAGCGTCCCAGTGTGGATGTCGTGACTGGTCTCATCAAGGCGAACTTCCCTACACGTATTTCATTCTTTGTTACTTCAAAATTCGATTCACGCACCATCCTGGATGCCGTGGGATCGGAGCGGCTGCTCGGGAAGGGCGATATGCTCTACAAGCCAAGCGGTGGCAAACTCAAGCGTATGCACGGTGCGTACGTGGACGAGACGGAAATTGCGCACGTCGTCAAGTTCTGGAAGGATTCAGTCCCTCAGGACTTTGACCTCGATTTTGCGGATTGGAAGAAAGAAGCCACTGGTCCCAACGGTTCAGCCGGCGTCGGCCAATCTGATGATCCCGTGTATGATGAAGCGGTACAGTTCGTGCTGACTCAGGGTAAAGCCTCCATTTCATTGCTGCAACGTCGGTTCAGAATCGGCTTTAATCGCGCAGCAAGGTACATCGAACAGATGGAAATGGATGGTATTCTTGGTCAACAGGAAGGTAGCAAACCGCGCAAGGTACTTGGTAAAGAATAACTGGAGCTTACGTAATGTCTAGACAATATATCGCACTTCTCACGTTCATTTTATTTGCTCTTTTCAGCATGTCGGCACATGCCGCAGACACCGTTGCGCCTGAGGATATGCCGGACTTGATTCAAAAACGGTATGAATCTCTGAAGACTTTTCAAGCAGACTTTGTTCAGGAACTGACAAACGTTGCCAGCGGTGAAGTGGACGAGCGAAAGGGCCGTATCTGGTTCAAGCAGCCGTCACAGATTCGCTGGGAAACGGTTGAACCTGAAAAGGAACTGCTGACGGTTGGGCCTGAATATGCTTGGAATTATATTGAGGGCGAAGAACTGGCCATTAAGTACAGCGTTACATCTCTTCTGGATTCCAAGACTATTCTGCGTTTCATATCCGGACAGGCCAATATCAAGGAAGATTTTATCGTCAAGACGGAATGGCAGGGTGCCGATGAAGTCCGCGCCAAGTGGGGGCAGGGCTTCACTGTCTTGCAGCTTGTGCCCAAGGAAGCGGAGCCAGGCATGGTGCTGGCTTTTATCGGCGTAGAGCCGGACACTGGCCTGTTGCGCCAGGTGATGATCATAGATTTCTATGGAAACGGTAACGAGTTGCGCTTGTCCAATGTTGAATTAGACGTTGATCTGGCCGCAGGTATGTTCACATTCACGCCGCCCGAAGGCACGCAGGTCGAAGACAATACCCAAGGCTATTAAGCCAATTCAACGGCCTTTTTAATTGCTTCCAGTTCGCTACTGGACAACTCACGCCACTCTCGTGGTTTGAGTTCTCCCATGGTGAGTGGGCCCTGTTTTACGCGGATGAGACGCAATATTGTCAGGCCGCATTCCGTACACATACGGCGAATCTGTCGGTTCACACCCTGAATTAACGTCATTTCAATCACTTGAGCACCAGCCATGGGTCTTTCTGCATAGATTTTTATTGGTGCCAACACATCCCCATTATCCAGCGACATCCCGGCGCGCATTCTTGTGAGAACCTCAGTAGAGGCCGAGCCGCGAATTGTCACTCTATAGACTTTGGGCAGGTGCCATTTGGGATGCGTGAGCCGATAGCAGAGATCGCCATCGGTGGTGAGCAGTAGCAAACCTTCGGAATAAAAATCTAGACGTCCCACTGGAAACGGACGCATGTCTCTGATTTCTTTAGGCAATAGGTCAATAACAGTTTCACGTCCCTGAGGGTCACTCACGGTGGTGACAGTCTCAATGGGTTTGTGAATCATGATAGTGATATTTTTTCCAGAACCGGGAAGGCTGATAGTTTTTCCATCAACTTGAACGGTGTCCGAGGTCGAATCAACCTTGATTCCGGGGGAATCAGCATCGGTGTTGTTGACGGTGACCCTGCCTGCAAAGACGAGGTCATCGGCTCCACGGCGAGAGGATACGCCACATTGGGCGATATATTTATTGAGACGAATTTTTGTAGGATCTTGTGACATGACCAGCCCACGTCCGGTGAAGGACATATGTTTAAGTGGTGGGAGACGCTTAAGGGCAGAATGTTCCTGCCCCTAAGCTGCTGGTCTGAGTCTTAAATGCGAATGGTCTTTGTGGCAAGCTGAAAGCTTGTGACGATATCGAGCATATTGGTGACATCGCCAACACCACGGCTTGCGGTCAGGCCAAAATGCTCAAGGCATGTGCCGCAAACAAGGATCGATGCTCCAGCTTTTTCCAGCTTTTGCAGTTCTTCCATGCACGGGCTATCCGGAACGGCCAGTTTGACCCCACCGTTGACCATGACGATTCGCCAGAGGTCACTTCCCATTTCCTTGAGTGTTAACAGAAGGTTGTACATGAGCTTGCCACCGAGTTCATCGTCGCCCGTGCCGATGACGTCTGAGGCGATGAACACGAGAACTTTGTGTTTGCCCACGTCGGCAATCTCAACTTCACTCATCTCTTCACAGGCAGGGCAATCGTTTTTAATACCCGTGACAATAAATTCATCGCCCTTGGCTTCAATGACTGCGTCATACCCTTGGGTAGCCATAAAACGTGATATATTTTCTTTGGCAGCTTCGTTGTCTACGACAACAGAGAGCTTTGCAGGTGCTTTTGTTTCAATGAATTCTTTACATTTCAAGACTGGTTGTGGACAGGGAAGCCCCTGACATTCAAGTTGTGATTCGGACATATTTTCTCCTCTGTGGATTGAATTAACCATAGAGATTATGATTAGGTCAAATAGATAAAATATATCAAAGGAACGACACCAACTGAGCACGTCAATATTCAATCGGTACTTGCCCTTGCTTCTGAGTGAATATATGGATGGATAAATGAAAACAACGAGTCCATCATATGAAAATTCCTATTGATCCTCTTATTCTCGTCCCGTTTGTTACCGGCTTGTTCAGGCTGTGGGTCAAAACGATTCGCTATGAACCGCATGGGGATTGGGAAAACCTGCTTAAGATGAACAAAGATGGACAACCGCTTGTCGTATCCTTCTGGCATGGTGAATTATTTCCTGTCACTGGTTTTGCGCATAAGATCAGTCAACATTATGTCGCTGTTGTCAGTCAGAGCAAAGATGGTGAAATAATATCTCAAATTTTGGAGCGGTTGGGGACAAAACCGGTACGTGGTTCGAGTTCACGCGGTGGCGTCAAAGCGCTGTTGCATGCCAAACGCATCATGGAAAAAGAGAATCGTATTGCTGTGTTTACGGTAGATGGTCCTCGCGGCCCACGCCATAAGCCCAAGGATGGAGTCATTTTTATGGCTCAACGGGCTGGAGCCAAGATTATTCCCATACGTGCTTATCCCAAAACCAAGAAGATTTTCGGCTCATGGGATCGCTTTATGTTGCCCATGCCGTTTACACGCTGCCCCATCTACATTGGGGAGCCAATGGATGTGACAACGGAGAAATTGGATAAGGATGTCATGGCTCGGGAAAAAGAGCGATTGGAAAAGCGAATGCTTGAACTCGGAGCGAATGAAAATGAATAAAAAAAGGGACGCAGTTGCGTCCCTTTTTATTTAGCTGACTTTTTTGCGCGCTGTGCCATCTTTATAGAAGGGCAGGGCGCTCTTTTTTGCTTCAAGCTCCACGCGAGCGGTCTTGATGATGAAGTTGTCTTTGTCCGCGTCTTCGGCACGAACATAGGCCAATGCAACACAATGCCCGAGGCTGGGGGCGAATGATCCGCTGGTGACAACACCAGTCTTTTCTCCGGACGGCAGCAATACTTCGTCATGATGACGGGCTGTACGACGTCCATCAATAACCAATGCGATGAGGGATTCCTTCACCTCACCAAGGCCGGATTTTCCGATATACTCAGTTTCCTTTTTC
>JAFLJT010000224.1 GCA_022712855.1 Pseudodesulfovibrio sp.
CGCGTCGAAATAATGATCAACTGATCCTCCGGCTCCACAATCGTGTCACCACGAGGAATGACAACCTCGTTGCCACGCTTGAAACACAAAATAAGGCTACCACGCGGGAAGTTGATATCCTTGACCGCCTTGCCGACAATGGGAGAGTCCACATGGGCGACAGCTTCAAGTGCTTCGGCTTCTTCGCCTCGGATGTTCACCGAAGAGATAATTTTACCCCGGCGGATGAAGTGCAATAACGAGTTGATAGCCGACTGTCGTGGGCAGACAACGTAATCGATACCAATAGGCTCGATAAGCGGCATGTAGCCGAAATTATTAACTCTTGTAACAGTACTTTTTGCGCCAAGGCTCTTGGCAAGCAGGCAGCTGAGGATGTTGGTTTCTTCATCACCAGTGACGGCAATAACCATGTCCATATCCTGAATATTCTCTTCGCGCAGAATATCCTGATCAGTGGAATCACCCATAAGTACGATGGGCCGATCCAACTGTTCGGACAGGAACTCGCATCGTTCTTTCCGTTTTTCCAGCACGCGGGTGTGATAATATTTGTTGTCCAGCGCTTTTGCCAGCTTGAAGCCAATATTACCGCCGCCTATGATCAGGACCTCACGGACCGGTTCGGCAGAGATGCCAAGCCGACTGATGATTTCTTCCTGGTCTCTGATATCACAGACAAAATAGACTATATCGCCGCGCTTGATTTCATCAAGACCACTGGGAATGATCAGCTCGCCGTCGCGCACCAGAGCGGCGATAACGATACCAAGATCTTCACCGATCTTGTCACGCAGGTGTAAAAGCTGTGTCCCGACAACAGGGCTGTCGTCAGGCAGGTGCGTACCGATCAGACGAATTTTGCCATCAGCAAATTCATTGATCTCCACAGCACCGGGCACGCTCATGAGGCGAAGGACCGAGTTCACCACTTCTTCATCAGGGTTGATGACCTTGGTGATACCGCCGCCTTCGGTGAGTAAATGCTGGTAATTAGTATACATCTCACCACGGATACGGGCGAGCTTGGTGAGTTTCGGGTTCAACATATTTGCGAAGAAACACGCGATGAGGTTGATCTCATCACTGTCGGTCACTGCCAGAAAAATATCTGCTTCGGCTATGCCAGCATCTTCCAGAACCTGTGGGCTACTGCCCGATCCCTGGATAGTCTGTAGATCAGACGCCTCGGCCAGTTTCCTGATCGCATCGGCGCTCTTATCAATAACCACAACTTCTTTATTTTCTACGGCTAGTCGCTGGGCGATATGATACCCAACTTCACCAGCTCCAATGATAATGACCCGCAATATATTTCTCCCTTCAAAATGAGATTGCGTAACCACAAGACTTGTACCTATCTTTTGTGGTCAGTGCAACACCATGCGTTTTTCACATGGACCCGTCATTAAACAGGATTTAAAATAATAATGGCGACCCTGAACTCTCAGGACCGCCATGGGATAACGTACTATGCAGTGAAAGACAAAGCTAAAGAATTGCTGATTTTACAGCATCAATGCCGACCTTCTTGAGCAGCATCGAAGAACGACTGCGTTTGTTGGAATTTTCGCGATAATACTCAATAAAACGCCCTACCAACTCAGTGGCTTCGGCGCGGGTTAATTCTTCGGCCAGTACATCGGCAATCCGCGGCCTGCCAGATGCGTTGCCGCCAACGACCATGGTCCACCCTTTGCGTTTGCCGATAAGCCCAATGTCGCGAACATAACTTTCCGCGCAACACATGGTGCAGCCGGACACGCCGACTTTCATCTTGGCCGGAAGCGCCTTGCCCACAAACAACTCCTCCAACTCAAGGCCAAAGCCCAATGAATCGCGAAGACCGAACTTGCAGACCTCGGTGCCGGGACATGCCTGAATATAATGAACACAGAGGCCTACAGCCGGGCCAACGTCCATTTTGAGATCAGCCCAGACTTCGTCGACCTGATCTTTCTCCAATCCGACCAAAGCTATACGCTGGCCGGAGGTGATCTTCATGATCGGAATTTCGAACTTGCGACCGACACGCGCCAAGGCTTCGAGGACATCCGGCGTTACCAGTCCAACCGGGGTGCGCGGAACAATGGCGTATGTTTTTTTATCGCGCTGTAGAATGGCCCCTGTGGGCGCGCCTTTATCTTGCATGTGAAAACTCCTGAAAAGGCTTCTTAACAATTTGTTAAATAGTCCAAGCTCAGGCTGTTCAAAAATATGCGAGTGCAAGGCGCAAGAAAGAAGCAAGACCGACGCGTACTTCCTGTACGTTAGGGTTTGATTCTTTCGCAGCATCGCAGCAGCGGTAGCTCTTTGGCTGGTTCCTTACCAGCCTTAGAGATAGCGACAGCAGAGATATCGTGCGTTTTTCAACAGCCGTTATGCGGAGCCAAAGACAGCTTCTTTGATCGCCTCAATGCCGACTCGCTCCACAAAAGGTGCGGTCCGCTCTCTCTTTTTGGCGTTTTCACTGTAAAAATCAAGTGCTTTTCCTATAATCTCAAACGCCCTTTCATCGGAAACATCTTCGGCCAGGACATCTGCTTTGCGAGCGCCCTTGCCTGCGTTACCGCCAAAAAGAACAACCCAGCCATTCTTTTTGCCGACCAGTCCGACATCGCGAACGTAACTTTCTGCACAGGACATCGAGCAGCCGGACACACTGCTCTTCAATTTCCACGGCAGCTCAAATCTATCGAGAAATTTTTCTAGTTTCGCGCCCATGGCCATCGAATCCTGCATACCAAGACGGCACCCGGTAATCCCAATACACGCCTGAACAAGATATTTATGAGCAGTTCCAACGACACCAAGACGTTCAATAACAGCCTCGACCTTGTCTTCAGGTATCCCTTTAAGCTCCAACTGCTGCCTTCCGGTCATGCGAACACCGGAAAGATTGAATTCCTTGACCACTGCATTGATAGTATCAAGCTGCTCTGGAGTCACTTCTCCCAGCGGAGAACGCGCCATGACAGAACACGTTCCATCTTTGCGCTTAAGGACAGCCCCTTGATGTAAATCTTTCATATCGTCCAGATTAGCCATAACAATTCCTCTCAATCTATTCTTAAAACACGGCATTTTATACACAAAAAGCCTTCGCGCAGTATACCTACGCGAAGGCTTGAATTCTGCAAAGCAGTGAATGCTATCGCAATAGCGGTTTAGATCGGGGGCGCGATGGTCACCAGAACACGCATGTCCGTGGTTGCCTTGACGCCGTGAGGCTCACGGATTTCGGATACCAGCACGTCACCTGTATTGGCAGGCATGCTGACGCCGTCCGCTGCGAGAAACTCGCCTTCACCCTCAAGAATGGTCAGGATCAATTCCCCATCCAGATCATGGGAATGGACGGGAAGCTGCTGTCCGGCCTTAAAGTTGAAATTGATCACCTTCATGTGCTCGGACTCGTGAACCAGGTAGTTGGAAAAGGTGAGGTCCTTAAAACCATGTTCCTTGAATAATTCGCTCTTCTTCATGGGATTCTCCCTTGTATG
>JAFLJT010000276.1 GCA_022712855.1 Pseudodesulfovibrio sp.
TCTTAAAAGCCGACATTTTTTCGTCTATTTTTTGTGGCGGCTCAGCCAAAAAATGGACCGCCGTCCGTGACCGAAGGGAATCCAGCTTTGCACGAAGTGCATCTGCCCGTAAGGGCAGAAAGACGCGAAGCGGCTATAGCGGGCGCAGGACATGGAAGCTTTGAAAGGCCAAGCCTTTCAACTGGCTCTGCTCCGAAGGAGCTTTCACCCAATTCTTCAAACCGCCAAAGGCGGCATCCGTCACTCCCAAAAAAACTAGGCCATAAAATCACGCGCCCAACGAACCAAGTTGATCCCAATCAACAAAGCCCCCTCAAGCCGCGTAACCTTCCACCCAGTACGAAGCATAATCAAAACCAACCCAACCATCCCCACAAGAACAATCAACCCAGACGAAGCCTCAGCAGAAACAGTCAACGGCTTCAACATACACGTCAACCCAAGCACACCAGCGAAATTAAAGAAGTCGGAACCGATAAGGTTACCAAGCAACATCTCGTTTTTCCCACGCATTGACGCCGCCAAACACGTCAC
The DNA here is from genome assembly GCA_022712855.1 of Pseudodesulfovibrio sp. Taxonomy (GTDB): domain Bacteria; phylum Desulfobacterota; class Desulfovibrionia; order Desulfovibrionales; family Desulfovibrionaceae; genus Pseudodesulfovibrio. Next base: position 535 of record JAFLJT010000276.1, read on the forward strand.
CAACTCAGGCAAACTCGTGCCAGCCGCCACAATAGTCACCCCAATCACCCACGACGACACTCCCAACTCCGAGGCAATGGATGTCGCCGCCGTAACCATCAGATGCCCACCAGCCGCGATGGAGACAAACCCGGCGACAAGCACCCCGGCAGTCTGCCAATTTGCAGTTTTGCCTTCCAGCTCTTCCAGTTCCTCCTCACCATGCGCCTCGCGCTTGAAACCGAGGTAAACGAGATAACTGATGAGAAGCGCCATCAGGCAGCCGCCGAAAACACGGCCCAACTCGCCGGTAAATGAGACAGCCAGAATGCCAGCGGTGGTCAGGAACAGCAGAACGCCATCGCGGTAGACAATGGTCCGGTTGGATACCAGCGGCTTGATCACGGCCATGAGCCCGAGGATAAAACCGAGATTGAAAATATTGGAACCGACCACATTGGACAGAGAGATGTCGTTATGCCCGCGCATGGCGGCATTGACGGTGACGAGAAACTCCGGTGCGGACGTACCGAGCGCGACAATGGTCAAGCCGATGACGAGCTCGGAGACGTTGTATTTACGGGCAATGAGCGCAGCCGAGGCCACGATCCAATTAGCCCCGAACCAGAGCAGGATGGCAGACGCGCAGAATGTAGCGATATCGATGAACATGGATAATCCTTAAGCTATGAGGAGGATGCGGGCAAGGACTAGGCGTCGGCTTCGAGTTGCTCTTTCTTCCATTCACGCACGATCTCCGGCTTCGGCTCCAACCATGGGAGTGCGGTTTCGCGGGCAGGAATGACTTCGACGATCTCCTCGGAATCACCCCGAAGGACCGTGACTTTGACCAGCTCTCCGGTCTCTTCGTAAGCCTTGCGAGCCTTGCCGGCATAGGAGGCCACGAACGCGGCGGCGTCCTTGATGACATCTAATTCCCAATCACCGGACAGCGGTCGACAGACAGCCAGAGGGCCGGGGAAATCAACAAGCTTGAGCACGTAATCCGTGGGCTGAATACAGCTTTCGATTTTGTCATTGTCAGGAGCAGTACGACCAAAGATGAGCCAGTGGTCGCCATTCCAATATTGACGGCCGGAGCGGGCGAGAGAAAAATCGTTGGGCGTCGGGACCGGGCGATGGCTCATCAACTTGACGAACCGGGCCGCTCCCGATGATTCGGTCAGGCAACAACCGCCTGCGGGAGTGGGAATCTCGGTGAACCCGTAATGTTCGGCGAGTTTGTACTGTTCCTTGCGACCGCGACCATACCAATCGTGGAGCTTTTCACGGTCCACCAACCCGGATTCTTCCATGGGTGTGATGGGTTGTTTCTTGGCACACAAGGGGCGGAGCAAGACGTTCCGTACGTCGGCCCGTTTGGTGATGAGATTCAGTGCGTCTTCACGCTGGCTCATGGGCCGTTGGCCGACGACTTCGCCGGATATGAGAAATTTTGCGCCGTATTCAGGCAGCAGGGCCATGGCATGGGAGAGCATGGTGATTTTACAATCGATACATGGGTTGAGCCATTTGCCGTACCCCTGTGACGGATTGAGCGTCATATCCACATACTTCTGCTGGATATCCACGGCCACGGCGTCGATGCCGTAATGCTCTTTCCAAAAGGGAATCAATTCCGGATTGCCGAAAAACGGCGTGACAAAATGAAGACCGAGGACGGTCAGTCCTTGATCCATAATGGTCCGCGCGGCGAGGATGGAATCCAGTCCGCCGGACAAAAGTGCGAGTGCATCGTATTTCTTGGTCATGGGCGGACCCTTATTGGAGAATGGGCCGAAGGGCAAGCAATACTGAATAACCAAGCCAGCCAGCACACCAACTGCAACGACACAATCATTGATATGGATAATACATACCAAGAGAGCCGGTTCCACAGGGAACCGGCTCTCGCTTTAGATGATGTTTTACGCGTTAATCAAACGATTCGCCGTCCTTGATCGTTGCATCCTTCAGGTTAACAATCGCCTTGCACATGAATGCCAGCAATCCACCTGAACCGATAATGATCAGGGTATCCGGGATCATGCGGGACTGCCCCAGGAACATAATGATATCCTTTTCCCAGAACGCATTGGAACGCGCGTGCCAGAAACCGTTCTGCATGTTGTCCAGCACCTGTAACAGGCCCACGGGCAACAGGGTGAACAGGAACATGACAGCCAGACCAATATTGACGCCCCAGAAACAGACCTTGAGGAAACGCTCGTCCCAACCCTTCTCGGTGACCAAGCCACGCATGGAGAAGAGCAACAGGCCGATGGCCAGCATTCCGTAGGTTCCGAACAGTGCCGTATGACCATGACTGACAGTCAGGTAGGTGGCGTGTTCGTAATAGTTCACAGCAGGAGTCGTGATGGCCAGACCCATGACGGCTGCGCCCAGGAATTCCCAGAAGACCGAAGCGATCAAGAACATGAGGGGGTACTTGTACGGGAAATCACCCGCCTGCATGAGGGCTTTCTGACCATGCCAGACTTCGGCGATCAACAGCAGGATGGGCACCGGTTCCAGGGACGATATGACCGACCCCAGTCCCAACCAGAACGACGGCATGCCGAACCAGTAATAGTGGTGACCAACGCCGATGATACCGGCAGACAGAGCAAGAGCGACAGTGAAATACACAGCGCGTAAACCCTTCTTCAAATCGACCAGACCGAGGTTGATGAGCACGAATGCCACGGCTGCCGCAGCAAAGAATTCGAAGGCCCCTTCAACCCAGGTATGGACCACCCACCAACGCCAGAAGTCGGCAATAACCAGGTGAGAGTTAGCGTCATACATCAAACCGAAACAGAAGAAACCGACAACGGCGACGCCTGAATAGGCCAGAAAGTGCGGCAAGCCCCACTTGTCCTGATCTCCCTGGAAATGGGACCACAGCGCACGAAACACCAGCCCCAACCAGATGAGCAGACCGACCAGCAGCAGAATCTGCCAGAATCGTCCGAGTTCGAGATATTCCCATCCCTGATGGCCGAACCAGAACCAGGTATCGGGCAACAAGCCACGAATACCAAAGACTCCGCCAATCAGGCTACCCACGGCCACAAAGACCACTGCAGCGAACAGGATGTCCACCAGATGCCCCTGCCAAACTGGCTCTTTGCCGCCCACACGCGGGGACACGAACAGCGTCATGCCCAACCACGAGGTGGCGATCCAGAAGATTGCCAGTTGCAGGTGCCAGGTTTTTACTAGGTTGTATGGAACGTTTTCAGTGATCCATGCGATCCCCCAAAATGAGGCCGGATGGACGGTATAGTGAGCCTGAACACCACCCACATTGACCTGAAGGAAGAAGAGAGCAGACACCACAAGGAAGTATTTAGCCGTCTTCCTTTGACTCGGCGAAATCGGCGCGTTGGCAAGAGCCACAGCAGGCTCCAGCTTGTACGGGAGATTCGTCCTGTTATACCCGTCCCTGTGGAACAGATAGACAACAACACCAAAACAGAGACCGAACGCCAGCAGCGAAACGGCTGTCCAGACGACAGCGTCACCGGCGAGCGAATTGCCGACCGTCGGGTCATTGGGCCAGTTGTTGGTGTAGGTATGCGTGTCACCGTGACGAACTGCTCCGGCGCACCATGCGGTCCACCAGAAAAAATCAGCAGCATCCTGACGATCCTTGGCATCCTTAATGACGTTGGGACGAATAACACCGTCCGATTCACCCGTCAGGAAGAGATCTCCGTAGAACGCACGCACTACTTCCAGCGCCGTCACTTGTGCGGGCGAGAGTGTCAGCGTGTCAGTTGCTGGATCATACCGATTGTTTTTGATTTGTTTGATGACAAGACTATCGATGCCACCCTGTTTCCCTTCGTCGAGGGAGTCGTAAGTCGCACCAAAATCAATTTGAGCCTGCGCCTCACGCATGGCTTGACCGACCATGTGCAGGGATTGAGCCGTAAAGTCAGGTCCGCGGTATGTTCCATGGCCCCAAACGGAACCAAGGGACATGAGACCATACTCTTGCCAGACTCTCTGACCGTCCATGATCGTGTCTTTGCCGGTGATGACATCACCCGACTCGGACACGACCTGACCCGGATACGGCGGCAAATCCTGCTCCGTAAAATAGTAGCCGATCAATGCAATGATCAGCGACCCGGCGATCATGAGAATGAAGTATTTTTTGAGACCACTGCCGATCACAATTACCCCCAAGGTAAAAGTTTCAGCAGGCCCCTGTGCGTGTCCGCCGGGTATGGATATAGGCCCACGACGTATGATAATGGCGGATGAATTTATACCACTTACGGGGTTGTATACGCTTTTCCAACACGTATGTCTTCGACTTTGGACAAATATGTTATCTACTCGACAACTCTTCAGATCAATGAAAATGTCCCCAATCAACGACGAATATTTGATATCCACGGCAAAATAATGTTAACCATTGAGTAATCGTACCGAATCCAAGGAGAAATTGTGCAAAAAATTGAGTGGACCGAAGAGCTCGAAGTCGGTGTCGAAATGATCGACACCCAGCACCATGCACTCATCGACATCGCCAACAATGTGATTGAGGCCGCAGAAAAGGGCGAAGACAAGGAAGCGGTGGACAAAACAATAACAAAGCTTCGTGAATACACGGTGTTTCACTTCAACGAAGAAGAAAAAATGATGGAGGAAATCCGCTACCCAAAACGCGGAGAACAACTCGTGGAACACAGTAGACTCAAGAGGGAAGTCAAGGACTACCAACGCTTACTTTACAAGAGAAAAGAAGTTTCACCAGACGAGATCCAGACTTTCGTTACCGAGTGGTTTTTCGGGCACATTCTCACCTTTGACCAGGAACTCTCCAATTTCATCAATAAAACGGATGAACAAGAGGACGTAAAAGAGGATGTTATAGAGGACGCGAGAGAGGATGCAAAAGAGGAATAGGCCCAAAGCGGCAGGAACGTTAAAGAGCAGTATGGCACCTCTCATAGCGCCTCACAAAAACAATCCCTTTTTCCCCATTATATGGTTATTGCCCGCCGCGTTGGTATCTGGTATCCAAACGTGTTGCTCAACTGTTGCGTCTATAACTTTTTAGGAGATACCCATGGCAAGAAAAGCCATCGACCCCGAAGCCCTGCGCAAGGAAGCTCTCGG
>JAFLJT010000066.1 GCA_022712855.1 Pseudodesulfovibrio sp.
CACCAGTGAGATGGCGATGTTGTGGCAGACGATTTCGATAAAAATGATGATCCCGACACCCGCACCCAGCAATGGTTTGCGGGTGATGTTTTTGAGGGATGCTTTGCCTGTTGCTATCAGCACGATGGTGAGGAGCGGGCCATATAGAGTGAAGAGAACCATGGCCCCAAACATGGGCGACGAGTTTACGATGAGCACTTTGCCGCCCACGGAGCAGAATCCGTACAGTGCAGCCACAAAGAGCATGATGGCTGACCCTCGTTCCCTGAAGATCGCCTTGATTGGACCGAGCAGGCCGAGTCTGGCGCTGTCCAGATTGATCACATACCCGCCAGCCACCACGAGAAGGATGCCGATGGTTCCCAATGTGTTCAGGGTCTCCCCAAGCAGCAGGTCGCCGGTGAAGAGTACGAAGACAGGTGTGAAGCTTAAAAATGGCAATGTCAGCGACAGGGGCGACATGTGGATGGCCCTGAAATGCAGGATGATGGCGACCATGGTCAGGGGCAACACCCATGCCAAAGCGGGAAAGAAGCCGGGACCGATGGGAGGCACTTCAACGAAGTACAAGGTGATCGCACACAGCGGGGTGGCATAGAAAAATGGTATGATGCCCATCTCCCATGGGGAGACATCGGAGAAGTAGCGTTTCATGTACGCGCCATTGGTGGCCATGAGAAAGGCTGTGGCGAGGGAGAGGGTAAACCAGAGCATTAACGTTCCAATGTCTCGTCAAACGAGCTTGCACCTTTGATGAACTTCCAGCCTGTGAGATTGCCGTTAGCGTCAATAAATGCGGTGAGGGTGAAGGGGGGCTTTCTGTCCTTGAACACTTGAGCCAGCACCGGGTTGGTGGACCAGAAGCGAAGATCGCCGAATATGATTTTTTTACCCTCGGGTGTGATGTGCTCAGTTATATGCGGCCATTTTGCGAACCATTTATAGGTGGCGAACATGGATTCCTGCTTGCCGAGTTTCTCAAGTTCGCCATTGTCAGCACGTTTGTAGCGCCCCATAGGATTGGGATTCTCGCCACCAAACAGGTCGATGGTATCCAACAAATAATCTGAGCCGGACGTTGTGACGACCTTCCAATATCTCGGCGCGAGGGCGTCGGGCGTCACATGGACATGAGTATATGGGATACCCTGCGCTTCAAGCTTTTCGGCGTAGACCGTTTGCAGGTATGCACCCATCGCCATGTTGGACAGCGGATAGATGAAGAGCCACGCCATTCCAAACAATGCAACGAGGTGCCGTTTTCTTTTTAAGAAATAGGCCAGAATAAAGAACAGGAATATGATCCCGGTAAAAACAGGGTCAATGATGAACGCGCCATCCAGTGCAAAACGATGATTGGAAAAAGGGGCGAGAATCTGCGTGCCATATGTCGTTATGAGATCCAGCCAGATATGCGTGAGGATTAGAGCGTAAGCGAGTAGGGCGGCTTTGATGAACGATGTTTTCTTTGAGACAAGCTTAAAGAGGCCAGCCACGGTTAGCGCAAGGAAAATGCCGCCGAAGAATGACGTACTGATGCCTCGGTGGTAGAGCAAATTGAATTCAGGGTCGCCATTACCAAATAATATATCGCCATCGGGAATCCACGCGGCAAGCATACAAAAGGGGATGAAATATTTAGCTTCGGGAAACCAGCGCCGGGCAGCCAGCGCGCCCATGATGCCGGAGGAGAGATGTGTTATTGGGTCCATGGGGCAGGGTATACGTTCTGCGTATTATATTGTAAAACAAACTTGCGGTTTGCCTGCTGGGCAGGTAGAAAGCGAAAAATTCAGTATATTCAAGGAGTGAGACTATCATGTTGAAACCGTCCGTTGGCGTTGCCCTCGAGGGCCTGCCCTATATTATTATTTCCGCGTTCACGACCCTGCTTTCAGCCATACTTGGCTGGTGGATCGTGACCCTTATCTTGCTTGGTCTGACCTGTTTTATCGGTCATTTCTTCCGCGACCCCGAACGAGTTGGGCCCGAAGATGCCGAGGCTGTGTCATCGCCTGCTGATGGTAAGATCATCAAGGTCACCCGCGAGATCGATCCCGTTTCTGGCGAAATGCGTCAGGTCATCGCCGTCTTCATGAATGTCTTCAATGTGCATGTTAACCGCGTGCCCGTGTCTGGCAAGGTTGAGCTTGTTCGGTACATCCCCGGCAAGTTCGTCAACGCCTCTTTTGATAAGGCCAGCACCGATAATGAACGTAATATCGTGGTCATTACCGGTAAGGGTAACCAGCGATTCACTATGGTTCAGATTGCTGGACTTATCGCCCGCCGCATTGTCTGCTGGGCAGAGCCTGCTGATAAATTCAAGCGCGGCGAGCGGTTTGGTCTTATCAAGTTTGGCTCCAGAGTTGACCTTTATATCCCGGATGGCTATGTACCAGTTGTCGGGGTCGGCAAGAAAGTTATTGCTGGCGAGACCACTCTGGCTGAAAAACGCAAGGCTTAATTCTAGAGTGTGGTTGTAATATATTGTTATAATTAAGGAAAATTGATTTGCCGCGTCACAAAAGTGTCTACCTTTTGCCAAACCTGCTGACTATAGCCAGCATGTTCATCGGCTTTCTGGGATTGACCTGGGCCATTCAGGGAGATTTTGCTTCCTGTGCCTTGTGCATCCTGGCAAGTTGCGTGTTCGATGGTTTGGACGGCAAGGTTGCACGCATGACCGGCACCACCAGCGAGTTTGGCGTTCAGTTGGATTCCCTGGCCGATCTGGTGGCCTTTGGTGTTGTCCCTGCCACCATGTCCTATATGTGGATGCTTGAAGGGTATGGACGGTTGGGTTTGATGGCTGCCTTTCTCTTCATGGCATGTGGCGCACTCCGTTTGGCGCGCTTCAATGTTCAGGCATCCACCAGCGCAAAGAATCATTTTGTCGGGTTGCCCATTCCGGCGGCGGCCTGCACCTTGGCAACATTGGTCCTTTTCTCCGAATACGTTCCGGCAACTTATGCGCAGTCCGTACTGCCCATCGGCACACTGATTCTCGTCTATGTGCTGTCCTTTTTCATGGTCAGCACCATTCGCTTCTACTCCTTCAAGAAGTTAAGTGCATTCAAGGCTCATCCTTTCAGTTGGATAGTCACGGCGATTCTGGTTTTTTCATTGG
>JAFLJT010000280.1 GCA_022712855.1 Pseudodesulfovibrio sp.
GGTGTTATCCCCGATGCTCAATTCGATATTAACCGACGATCCGATCTGCGGACTGGGCAAATAGTCATTATTGGGACCGATGGTATATGGGAAATGCAATCGCGGTCTGGCGAAATGTTCGGCAAGGAACGATTGAAAGATATCATTCGTGAGCACTGCAGAGGCGAGTCGGCGAAGCTGATTGAAGCGCTCAGTGTGGCTCTGGCTGACTTCCGCGGAGACGCCGAGTTGTTGGATGATATTACTATCGCTGCAATTAAAATCGGATAAATGGCTTTAGAGCCAGAAATATGCACAATCTATTGATTTTATAGATTATATAGGAATTCGGGTGCATTTTCTTGCACATTGTGTTGTGCAGTTGTGTTACATTATTTGCACATAGCATTGCCTTCTGGAAACTCTGGATATCCCTTGTTGGTGATCAACCTGCCTCAATTCATAGTAAAATAGTCAGAATTCTCTTTTTGGCACGGCGATTGCGATAGAAATAGCAGATCGGACGCAATGTAGTTGTTCGACAAGATTGCTGGAGGCAGCTATGAAGTTTATACCCCACACAATCATTTCGATCGCCGCATTGGTCATTGTTTTTACTTTTGCTCTGATGACTCCTTCCCATGCTTCTGGCTGGAACCACATGCAGGAAGGAAACAATGCAGCCATGATGCATGGATCGGATGGGAATTTTGGTCCTCATCATAACACGATGATGAATGGCAATATGATGGGCCCTGGCATGATGAACGGTAACATGATGCACAGTGGCATGATGGGACAAGGCATGATGGGACAAGGCATGATGAACAACGGATTCATGCACAATAATAATCAGGCCATTCAACAGTGTGACTACACTTTTGCGCCGCAAAGCGGTGCCCCCTCTCAGCCTGGTCGATAAGTGGAAGATCGGGACTATCGTCCCCCTTATCATCAAACTCCGTGAGGAGTGCGTAAACCTAAAAGAAGGCCGCCTATAGTGGGCGGCCTTCTTCTATTCTCCAATGCTCTTCATGTAGAACAGCAAGTCTCTGAAGTCATTCTCTCGTAAGTACCATTTGGGCATGCAGGGATCGAGGCGCTCTGCTGCCGGGTTAATGGAGAACTCCAGGGCGCGTTTGATAGTCTCAATAGTGTATGGGGTGTGCTTTTCTTTGTCGGCTCCATGTTCGTGCTCATCACTCATGAGGGCTTTGAGAGATATTGGGGGTGTTTTTTTATTACACATCATTGGTGTGAAACCGCCTTGTCCCTTTTCTCCATGGCAACTGGCACAGCCTCCGCCATGCATGTAGAGCCAATGAGGGCCACCGGCTATCTCGATCCGTTTTCCTTGAAGGGTCATCCCTTCGTAAAAGATGCTCCAGCCATTTTGCTTGGAGGCTCCTTTGAAGAAATCACCCATACTTGTCTTTGATTCGTCGTCATGCCCGCGGCCTTCGTTCGAAGAGGCACTCACTGGTAGCAATGTGAGAATCACCATAGCCAGTGTTAGTTTAAGGTAAAGGTTCGTCATCGGCGAGTTCCTTCTTCATCTGTTCAAATTCTTCTTGGTTGATGTCGCCATTGGCGTACCGGCGCTTGATGATCTCCAACGGGTTTTCTGCGGAGCGATCCCCCCTGGTTACACCCTTCAGTACCAATGCGATGAAAACTACGATCGCAACAAGGACCAGAATCATGAACAGGCCGCCAAACGGCATGTTCATCATGTGTCCTTGTTGACCAGGGCCCGTCATCTGTGTGCAGGCCGGTAGGATGGACAGAATAGTTACGATAAGGGCTAAAGGTACACTAGCTGTCTTTCTCATGGTTGATCCTCCTATGGATGTTGATAGTCCAAAATACCATACGAAAGACGTTGTGACATTAGAAATTCAGGTTTGCTGAAACAAGAAAGGCCGCATCAAATATGGAACGGCCTTAAAAACTCTTATGGACTGACTTAAAACCAGAAGCGCACCCCCATAATGAACTGCACATCGTCATAGTCTGCACCTTCCTCCTTGGCGTAATCGGCTGTTTTGCCATACAGCTTGCTCCAGTTCACGCCAATATACGGAGCAAATTCACGCTTGATTTCATAGCGTAACCGGAGTCCAAGCTCGGTTTCAGAGAGACCGGAGCCAGTCTTGGTGGCCGGGTCGTCTTTGCCAAATAAATCCATTTCCAGCTCTGGTACCAGGACCAGCTTTTGCATCAGGAGAATCTCATACTCAGTCTTAAAACGGAGGGCTGTCCGTCCATCTTCACCGAGGAACAGCGCCGTATCAATGTCGAATTCGTATGGAGCCAGTCCTTTGAAGCCAAGAGCAAGCCAGTTGCGATCAGGTTTGCCCGGTTCTTGGTATGTGTCTTTTCTTGCCCCAACCTGCAGGTCCCAATTCGGATCAATGGCCCGGCTGTATAAGGCCTGAAATTCTGCTTTCTCGATTTTCTGATCGCGATATTCACCTTCCGTCTTGAACCAGAACTTGTTCAGGTCTTTGCCTATCCAGCCTTCAGCATCCCATTCGATGGGGTTGCTACCGTCAGCTGTTCGCATTTCAAGCTTGTCGAGGATGACGGTCGCCAGCAGCGGGTCATCCTCCACCCCCCCGGCAAAGGAGAGCATCGGTATGGCCAGCAGAGCCAGAACAAATATGATGTATTTTCTCATATCCTTCTCCTAGCTCACAACGACTTTTCGGAACATGCCAAGCATGTGGTAGAGCAGGTGGCAATGGAAGGCCCAGCCACCCTTGGCATCGGCTGTCACCAGATAACTGAGCTTTGAGCCTGGTTGCACAATGACGGTATGCTTTCGCGGTATGGAGTGCGGGTCACCGGTCTCAAGGTCGCTCCACATGCCGTGCAAATGCATCGGATGGTTCATCATGGTGTCGTTGACGAAGGTGATGCGTAGTCGTTCTCCGTACTTGAACTGAAGTGGCTCTGCGTCCGCGTATTTGACGCCGTTGATGGACCACATATAGCGGGACATATTGCCGGTTAGGTGGAGTTGAATCTCTCGCTCCGGTTCGCGCATGTCCGGGGTATGGTAGAAATTTCTGAGATCGGCATAGGTCAATACCTTACGACCGTTGTTGCGCAGACCGACACCAGGGTCATTGAGTCTGTATTGCGGATCTTCCGCTCTCATGTCGACCTGCGGGCCGAACTCTGTCGGAGCATGGACTATAGGAGCTTCACTGCCGTATCCGGCTTTGCCGAGCATCGACATACCTTCCATTGGATCTGCCATCTGATGCTGCGAATGATCCATAGTCGGCGCATCATTCATTTGTCCCATATCAGGAGAAGAGTGATCCATGGTGTTGCCTTCTGACATGTCTCCCATACTCATAGCCATACCCATGTCCTGATGGCTCAGGATCGGGAGCGGATCAAGTGCGGGCACTTCCGCTTTCAGTGATGCGTCTGGGGTGAGCGTGCCTCGTGCATATCCCGAACGATCGATGGCTTGAGCGAAAATGCAATATGCGCTGTCATCTTTGGGCTCGACAATGACGTCGTAGGTCTCGGCCACGCCGATGCGAAATTCGTCGATCGAAACAGGTTGTACATCCTGACCATCAGCGGCAACAACTGTCATTTTCAGGCCAGGAATACGGACGTCGAAAAAGGTCATGGCCGAGCCATTGATGATCCGTAGACGGACCTTTTCACCGCGCTTGAAAAGTCCTGTCCAGCCTTCCGCAGGCGTCTGGCCATTCATGAGAAAAGTATATGTGTACCCGGTTACGTCAGACAGATCGCGGTCCGACATCCGCATCCGGTTCCACATGCTTCGCTCGGCCCAGGTACGGCTAAGTCCCTTCTCTTGTATATCTTTGGTCAGGTCTCCGAATGTCCGTTCATTGAAATTGTAGTAATGGCTCATCTTTTTGAGCTTTGAGTAAATGGCCGAAGGGTCTTCATCCGACCAATCGGACAGCATAACCACATAGTCCCGATAAAAGCTGTAAGGTTCGGGATCAATTGGATCAATGACGATGGCTCCATACATCCCAGTCTGCTCCTGGAAGTCGGAATGGCTATGGTACCAATAAGTGCCGCTCTGGTTGACCTCAAATTGATACCGATATGTTGCACCCGGAGCGATACCAGCGAAACTAATACCTGGGACACCATCCATCTTTGCCGGGAGGATAATGCCGTGCCAGTGGATTGAACTATCCTCAGCAAGGTTGTTGGTTACATCTAGCGTGATTGTGTCGCCTTCACGCCATCGCAATATTGGCGCAGGCACTGAACCATTGATGGCTGTGGCCATACGTTCGCTGCCTGTGAAATTGACTGTTTGTGGAGATATGTTCAGTTTGAAATGTTTGCCATGGAGTGTTGTTTGTCCGTCAGATGTACCCGAGGCAGCCAGCAACCGGGCGGGGGAGATGGCGAGGCTGAGCATGGTGCCGCCCAGAGCCAGGCCTTTGACGAACTGGCGACGGGACAGTCTTGCGCTGAATAAATGATTGGGCAGCCTAGTTTGTTTCATTTTTTCAATGGTTGATGGTTGGATATTGATCGTCAAGATACATTCCCGTTAGCCCCATGTCGAGAAATTGCTGTTTATGTCGCATCTGTTTGGTATGTTATGTGTCCTTTTTGTGTCCCAATCCACAGCAACACCATGCGTATTCCCGCGAAACTACGTACTCCATGCACGCCGTGCACTCTCAGCACAAAATGGGATTGGTGAACGAAAGCTCTGTGTTTATAGTTGATTCTCAGTTTCATAAGCTCCTTGAATGGCATCCAAGAGGTCGTGGGTTCGATTCCCTCCAGCTCCACCACAAGAAAAATAAGGATTTCAAGTATATACTTGGAATCCTTTTTTCGTGTCTGTGGAGCGATTTTGAGAATATGTCCGCTCTGTGTTCCTTTTTTTCGAGGCCATAGCTTTTGGGTCTTCATAATGAGCGGCCACGTTGTCCTGAATGATATTTTCTCGTGCTGATTCAAGGTGGGAATAACGGTCCGCCATGCGGAGGGGCTTGTGTCCGATCATCTCTTTGGCATGCTTGAGTGTGCCGCCAGCCATGATGATGTTTGAGCAGTATGTGTGCCTGTTGTCGTGGAAATAAAAGTCCTTGATGCCAAGTGACTTGCATATACTTTTCCACGCTACCTTGAGCGCGGTCAGCTGAGATTTGAGCACATTATTTGAGTACGGGTGTGTCCAGGTATGCTGAGTATACTTGTCGAATGTCTTTGAGGTGATCCTCGATGACGTAGGGCATGTTTTTTGCAAAAAAATCTAATAATATTATGGCATTAACCGAGGCATCTTTGGACGTCACTGCGCGGATACGGTTGGATATGTGCAGATTAACGATTTCAACATGAGTGTACAACTCAGCGAGGCCTGATAAATTGACCTCAATATCTTTCCCTTCAGACTTTTGTAAGAATTGCCCAATCAAATACATCCCCGCAACTCGGTAAATAGTTTCTTCTTCTGATGAAAACGGTAGGTGGAATCGAGCCATTGGGCGAAAGAAAGCTGTATGAGGGCATCCGCTTGTAGCTATGACCAGGCCGAGCAGTGAGCCGAGCCCTCGTTGTACTGTTGTTTTACAGGCATACATACGATCTTCGGTAACCACTTTGACCGTTGCTTCATCATGAGAAACCAACGCTTCAAAACGATCTATTATACCAGAAATACGAGCAGCAAGGGGGCAGTGGGACACAGTCGTTACATCAAGGGTACAATGCGGGCAGATGTTGAAAGCCAATTCAGTCCATTGAGGTAAAGGCTCAGTGATTGGCAGGTTCGCCTCAAGTGAACAATTGTCAATACACACCACAAAGTCTTCATTCGCTCTATCGGTGAATTCGAAACGATACTTGAAGTTCATGGTCGGCCTATTTTTTGGGTTCATCTGGCTCAAGTACTTATCGTCATGAACTTGACCTCGTGAAGTTCACTGGTACCGATTCCGCCATACTGCTTCTTTCAGCTATGCTGTGAGCACGATAACCGGCTCACGAATTCCAATTTTCTTGGCGAACAGGTGAATACGGTCAATCTTGTTCTTATCAAGTTCAAGGCAAGCAGCGCCGTGGTCGGATCTTCCTCGGTCACGATCTCGTAGGCATTTCGAAGCTGTCTTCGAAATGAGGAGAGGACATTGGGTTCATCGTCTACGAGCAATATGCGTGTTTTCATATTTGGAACCTATGCTCTCAGTTGAAAAATCATGTCAGCATCAAGGGTCTGGAATTCTTCCATCCCGTGCCAATGATCTTTGACATACCAGATCCATTTCTCGAGCAATTCTCCAGACTGGTCTTCCGGTAGTATGTCCTTATTCAAGCGGATTCGAACATAATCTGGATGAATGACTACACAGTGATGGTCAATAGAGTCAGCAACGGTCACAAGCATAGGAATACTCAAGTCGTAGGTGTCATAGTGATGATGCGACCCAATTCCATGAACAACCTCCGCGGATAATCCCCACAGTCCCATGAGGTAGGCCCCAAGGTGTGCATGCGTGGTACCAAATATCTCCATCTCACAGTCGCGGATCGGCGCGTTGGTCTTAGCGACCATCTTCAACACCTTTGCATATCTGTCCGGGAAAGAGTTGGCGAGGAGGAGCTTGCCAACATCATGGAGCAACCCGGCCATTCTCGCTTGGACAATCACCTCTTTATCTGCTCCTTCACACTGTGCGATGAGTCTGGCTATGTTCGAAACACGAAAACTATGCTCCCAGAGGAGGTTGAGAGAAAAATCTGGGAGTTTGTTCTCATCGTACATTGAGAACAAATACGTCGATAGAATCAGCGCTTTGATCGTTTCAAGTCCCAGCATGGTAATGGCCTGAAAAAGCGAGTCAATATGTGAAGGTAGCCCAAAATATGGCGAGTTGACGAGCTTGAGTATCTTGGCAACCAGGCCGACATCCATGGTTATCAAATCGGCGATTTTTTCAATTGATGGCTCATCCAGTCGAAGTTCTTCATCGATAGACTGAAACACTTTGGGAAGAACAGGAAGCGCGTCTAACTCTGTCACCAATTCCTGCATCTTCGGATCGGTCAGGATGTCCCGTGACTTGATGGCTCCTTCAATCTTACGCACGAGTTCACTCGCTTCACAAGGCTTGGGAATGTACTGATGGACCGCCCGAATACTTCGTATGACTTCATTAAGATCAACTTGCCCAGATAAGGCTATTAGGATCACCCCCGGATAGAGGTCCTTGATTCGAGTCAGAAGTTCGGCACCATCCATACCCGGCATCTTGATATCGGAGACAACGACATCAAACTTAGTCTGTTCGAACAATTCCAAGGCTTCGACACTGGACTCCACAAATTCCATCTTCCAATCGTTACTCTTGGAACGAAGCATCCGTCTGATAGCAGCGAGGACATTTTTTTCATCGTCCACAAAAAGCACGCTGATTGTATGAGTCATCATTTCCTCCCCTGACAAATCGAGTACTCTCTTTTAATAGAACATGAATTGAACCTAATAACCAACTGTTATAGGAAATTATAAGTGAAGATATTGCGCCCAACTTCATTATAGACAGCAACCTGAAATCATCGTGGTATTTACCAATATATCGAAGGCTTGAAGGAATGCCATAATCCGGGTTAAACTACGAGATGAGGTATTCGCCCATGCATGACGATAACGAAATTCATGATTATTTCTCTAAACAAAAGAGATAGCCCCGATTGATCAGACAGTTCGGCGGTAATTTTGAATGGAAGCACAAAATGTAAGATTTTGTATGAAATCTTAAAAAGCATATGCAAAAGCATTGGTCGCTGAGAAGTATTGAAGACCGTATTTAAACTCTTGAATATAATGTTGTGTAGTCTGGGTCGTGGGTTCGATTCCCTCCAGCTCCACAATTAGAACGCTTAGGATTTCGAGTTAATACTTGGAATCCTTTTTTCTTTATTTTTGGCAAAATAGCCATTTGTGTCCTCAATGTTTCCTTTCTCATTGTGGACGTTTTTTCATACATGGCAGCAAGAAGGTTTTGGGCCTGATTGTCTCTCAAGTTTTCGAGGTGTGTGTACCGTTTGGTTATACGCAAGGACTTGTGACCTATCATGGCTCCATGTGGTTTTTCGAATTACGTTAACAAGGCGTAAAAGCACGTGTGGTCAGAGGGTAGACCAAAGAAAAGGGGCGCTCCTGAGAGCGCCCCTTTGTTGGTGTTTTAGGTACTGGGTAGGTTACTTAACCTTGCCAGCCTTCCATGCCTTAAGCAGCTTGTCGTAATCCATGGTTTCGCCCTGGGGCTTTTCGTTCTT
>JAFLJT010000157.1 GCA_022712855.1 Pseudodesulfovibrio sp.
GCTGTTTATTGCCGGAGGCATTGCTGCAAAGAATCCGATGTTCGTGAATGTTCCTGAGTTTCTCGAAGAATTTCACAACACCCATGTCTATTCGGATTTCCTGCATTCTGTACCAATAAAACTCAATGCGAATGAAGAAAGCGGCCTCCTCGGTGCGGGCTTTTATGCCGCCCAACTTCTCGCCGAATAGGGTATTATAATGCAAACAGCTACAATAAAACGCATTTGTATTTTTTCACTCCTTGGTTCGCTGATTGCCAGCTATTTTCTCTTTGATCTCGGCCAATACTTTTCCCTTGAATACCTGAAAGATTCTCGGGAGCATTTTCAAGCGCTCTATGTCGAACACACATTTGCCGTCATTGCCGTTTATTTTCTGATATATGTGACAGCTACGGCGTTGGCTCTGCCTGCGGCAACGGTTATTACTCTGGCTGGCGGGGCGTTGTTTGGCCTGACGACCGGGACAATTGTTGTGTCTTTTGCCAGCTCTATAGGTGCAGCGTGTGCCTTTATTGTGGCAAGGTATCTGCTCCGTGATTGGGTACAAAGTCGGTTCGGGGATAAGCTCGAAAAGATCAATCAGGGCATTGAAGAAGACGGCGCATTTTATCTGTTTACGCTTCGTTTGATCCCAGTATTTCCATTTTTTGTTATCAATACGGTGATCGCGCTGACACCTATGCGGTTATTTACCTATTATTGGGTGTCGCAGATAGGGATGTTCCCGGCCACTGTGGTGTACGTGAATGCGGGCAAGGAGCTTGGGCAGATTGATTCCCTGTCAGGTTTACTGTCGCCAAGTCTCATTATTTCCTTTGCTATCCTTGGTGTTTTCCCCCTTGTTATGAAAAAAGTGCTTGGTTGGTATCAGGCTAAAAGGCGGAACAATGGCTGATTATGATTATGATATAGGCGTAATAGGCGGTGGTGCGGCTGGTCTGACCGTTGCTGCTGGAGCTTCCCAGCTCGGCGTGAAAACCTTGCTTATCGAAAAAGAGTCTGTGTTGGGTGGCGATTGTCTGCATTATGGTTGTGTGCCGAGCAAGACGCTGATTAAGTCTGCGTCGGTCTATCACAAGATGCGTAATGCCTCGCACTATGGTTTGCCTGATGTCGATTTGCCGCCTGTAGATTTCAAACAGGTGGGCGCCCGTATTCAATCTGTCATTGATACCATTCAGGTCCATGACTCCGAGGAACGCTTTTGCGGTCTTGGCGTCAAAGTCGAATTTGGCAATGCGTCCTTTGTTGACGAACACGTTGTTGAATATAATGGGAAACGCGTTTCGGCAAAATATTGGGTGTTGGCGACTGGTTCCGAGCCTGTTCCGTTGCCAATTCCGGGCCTTGAAGAGACGGGGTACTGGACCAATAAAGACATATTCTGTTTGCAGGATTTGCCATCATCGCTCATCGTCGTGGGTGGTGGTCCTATCGGTTGTGAGATGGCGCAATCATTCTCACGCCTCGGAACGGACGTGAGGATTCTGCAACGTAATTGCCAGATACTCAGCGCTGAAGACGAAGACATGGCCGAAGTGGTGCAGGACGCATTCAAGACAGAGGGTATCGGGCTTGATCTCTGTGCGAATACGCAGGAAGTGCGAAGGGTTAATGGCAAAGTGGAAGTCGTGTACGAACGCGATGGTGAAACCCATGTCATTAGTGCAGATCATTTGCTTGTGGCAGCCGGACGAGCACCGAATGTTAAAAATTTGAAGCTAGAAAATGCGGGCGTTGAGTATGATCGCCGCGGCGTGAAAGTGGATAACCGTCTGCGCACCAGCCAGAAACATATTTTTGCTGCGGGTGATGTCATCGGAAAATATCAATTCACCCATGCCGCAGGGTATGAGGGCGGTATTGTTATTTCCAATGCTGTTTTTAAACTGCCTCGCAAGGTCGATTACAAATGGTTGCCCTGGTGCACGTATACCGAACCGGAATTGGCAAGCGTGGGCATGAATGAAAAGGCCGCGAAAAAGGCTGGCCTTGAATACACCGTTTGGGAAGAAAATTTTGCGGATAATGACCGCGCTTTGGCGGAAGGTGCTCCCCAAGGGAAGATTAAGCTGGTGCTCGACAAGAAAGAGAAGCCGCTGGGAGTGCAGATTGTCGGTCCTCATGCGGGCGAATTGGCTGCCGAATGGGTGGCTGTTCTTAATGCCAAGACAGGTTTGTCCACTATTGCATCAGCCATGCATCCGTATCCCACTGTCAGTGAGATCAATAAGCGTGTCGCTGGTAAGGTTCTGTCTTCAAAGATTTTTTCTGATAAAGTACGCAAGACACTTGGATTCATATTTGATTATAAAGGGCGGGCCTGCACCCTTGATTAATGAGTCAAACAGGGGTACATGACCATCTTCATTTTGGCGTGACCAAAAATGTAAGGAGTACGTTTCACATGGGTGAGAAAAGCCGTTATCAAAAAATGTTCCCGGTTTCTTGGGAGCAGTTGCATCGCGATTGCCGTGCCTTGTCATGGCGTTTGATGGAAAAGGGACCGTGGAAGGGAATCATTGCTATCACTCGTGGTGGTCTGGTGCCTGCGGCCATCCTTGCCCGTGAGTTGGATATCCATCTTATCGATACCATCTGTCTTTCCAGCTACGATTGGAAAGAGCAGGGCGAGGCGAATATCCTCAAGTCTATTGATAATGATGGTGAGGGTTGGCTTCTCATTGATGATCTGGTGGACACCGGAAAGACTGCAAAGGTTGCACGAGATATCGTTCCCAATGCACACTTTGCGACCGTCTATGCAAAACCAGCAGGTCGTCCCATGGTCGAGACGTATATTACCGAAGTCAGTCAGGATACATGGATTTTGTTCCCCTGGGACGCAGGCACACAGTTTGTTGAGCCGATTGTTCAGGTTACCTAATAGAATTTACTGAAAAAAAGTTTTCAAGTTATTATAGCGAATTAGAGTCTGTCGCGTTGAAATGGGTGTTGCCCAAAAACGTGGTCTGCGATAGTAAATTTCGATATTAATGCAAACGGAGAGGATCCCCATGAAAAAGCTGTTGAAACTGAGTGTTGTTGTCGTCGCTATGGCGATGATGCTGTCCCTCTTCGCCTGTGGCGAAGCCCCCCAAGAGAAAAAAGCTGAAGAAGCTCCCGCGCCCAAGGCTGAAGCTCCCGCAGATGAAGCCAAGACCATCAAGGCCGGATTCGTTTACGTCTCCCCGGTCGGCGATGCTGGTTACTCTTATGCACACGATCAGGGCCGCAAGGCTGTTGATGCCCTGGATTACGCGACCACCGCTTTTGTTGAATCCGTGCCCGAAGGTTCTGACTCCGAACGTGTTATCCGTAACATGGCTCGCAAGGACTTTGATGTCATCTTCACCACCAGCTTCGGCTACATGGATCCGACCATCAAGGTTGGTAAAGAATTTCCTAATGTTGCATTCATGCATTGCTCCGGCTTCAAGAAGTCCGAGAATGTCAGCAGCTACTTCGGCCGCATCTATCAGGCTCGTTACCTGACCGGCTTGGTTGCAGGTGCAATGACCAAGACCAACAAGCTTGGTTACGTTGCAGCTTTCCCGATCCCCGAAGTTATTCGTGGCATCAACGCTTACACCCTTGGTGTACAGGCAATGAACCCCGAAGCAGAAGTCCGCGTTGTCTGGACCAAGACCTGGTATGACCCGGCTCTGGAAAAAGACGCTGCGAAGTCCCTGCTTGACGCTGGTTGCGACGTTATCGCTCAGCATCAGGATTCCCCGGCCCCGCAGGAAGCTGCACAGGAAGCCGGCGCTTATTCCATCGGTTACAACACCGACATGTCCTCTTTCGCTCCTAAGGCGCACCTGACTGCTGCCATCTGGAACTGGGCCCCCATGTACGTCAAGACTGTTGAACAGGTTCGTGACGGTACTTGGCAGGGTGACAAATCCATGTGGTGGACCATGCAGGACGGCGTTGTTGATATCGCTCCCATGGGCCCGATGGTCCCTGAAGATGTTAAAGCCAAGGTCCTGGCAGCTAAGGCCGCATTGACCTCCGGTAACGACACCATCTTCGCTGGTCCGATCAAGAACCAGAAGGGCGAAGTTGTCATCGCAGATGGCACCACCGCTCCTGACGGCGACCTGCTCGGCATGACATGGTTTGTTGAGGGTGTTATCGGTACAACCGAATAACCCTTTGGATACTGTGTGCTGAAGATTAGAAAAAGAGAAGAACCCTGGAAGTGGGGCGCCCTGGTTATATTCCTGGGCGCCCTGCTCTTTTCGCTGGCCATAAGCTGTTTGCTTCTGGCTGGGCAGGGCAAGGACCCATTTCTGGGTATGTATATCCTCTGGCAGGGGAGTTTCGGCCATGTGTGGGCGCTTGAGGGTGCACTGCTCAAGGCTATTCCTCTTTTCCTCTGCTCTCTTGGCGTGGCCGTGGCGTTCCGTATGCAGATATGGAATATCGGCGCCGAAGGACAATTCGCCCTTGGTGCCATCGGTGCCACTTGGATGGCGCTCAGCTTTCCTGATTGGCCCGGATTCGTCTTACTCCCGCTCATGTTCATTATGGCATTCATCTGCGGTGGCCTGTGGGCGATGATTCCTGCTGTGCTCAGATTGAAGTTACGAGTGAATGAGATCATCTCGACGCTCATGCTCAATTACATTGCCATTCTGCTCCTCGATTACCTTGTGTTCGGTATCTGGAAAGACCCGGCCAGCTATGGCTTCCCCATGACTGCCGAATTTTCTGCCGGGGCCATCATTGATGGTATTGGTTCCAGCCCCGTGCATTGGGGACTATTTTTCTGCGTAGCGGTTGGCATCGTGCTGTGGGCGTTCATGCGTTTCACCCGACTCGGTTTCGAACTGCAAGCCAGTGGTGAGGGCGCACGCGTCGCTCGCTATGCCAAGATTCGGTACGGCATGCTCGTCATGCTGGTTATGGCTCTGTCTGGTGGTTTTGCGGGCTGGGCTGGTTGCGTTGAGGCTTCGGCCATCGCTAATAGGTTGCAGCCTAGTTTGATTGTTGGATATGGATATACCGCCATTGTCGTAGCATGGCTGGCTCGTTTGGAGCCGCTCAATATTGCTTTTGCTTCATTTTTGCTGGCAGCTTTACGCGTCGGCGTCGAGAACTTGCAGCTTGAGTTGCAGGTTCCTGCCGCATTCGGTGTGATCATGGAAGGT
>JAFLJT010000297.1 GCA_022712855.1 Pseudodesulfovibrio sp.
GATGATGCCGAAAATGGTGGCGATATTCACTAGAGACTCACTCCCTTGGCCGCTTTGACCATTTCAATGAGTTCATCGGACACATCCTCGGCTTCAGCCGGATCAGCAGGCCCGCGTTCTTCGGCCTCGTCCTGAACGATCTTGGCGATCTTCTTGGCGAGGTTACCGAGAATCTTTTTCTTGGATTCTTCTTCAGCCACGGAGAGCAGCACGCCGAGCTTGTAATAGCCGAGCTTGGCAAACACTTCCTTACAGGTGGAGTTGTCCACGAACACGAGATCATTGACGTCTTCCAGATCCGCGATCTTCTTTTTCTTGCGCTTAACACGCTTGAAGAAGTCCTCTTCCTGATCACCGGCCCAGGTCAGAGCAGAATTCTTATGGAAGAAGAACAAGGTCTCCGGGATCTCCATATTCGCCATTTTTTTATACAGCACCTCGGGCAGTGCTTCCACTTCCTCGGCGAGATCATGGATATCAAGGTATTCCAGTTCCGGCTCCAAAGCGCTGGTCTTGGACAATTCCTTGTGCAGGTTGGACGCAACCTGGAAAAATGTCACCATGTCGTTGACCGCTAAGTAGCGCTCGCCAAAGGCCTTACCCGAACCATGCTTGGTAACGGTGATAATCTTGAGCGCCGAAAGCTGGTCGATGGTGTTGTCGATCTCCAGTTGCGACACGAGTAGTATCTGCTTAACCTGCTTGGCGAATGCGGTGGCCGCGAGGCCCTGCTTGTGTCCAGAAACATTCTTGGCATCGGCAGGTTTCATTGAAGTATGACAGTTATGGGCCATTTCCAGAATTCGACAGATGCTCAGGAACGAACTTTTATGCGTCTTTTGCGGCGAGGACTCTGCGGCCCTGCGCAGGCGGCGGATGAAAATTTTAGTGAGATGCTGAATGGTTTTCGGGCAACGCGAGAGCAGGGTCTGAATAACCTGTTCGGTGAGGATCATGAGATCACAATATTCGGCGGCCTCGGCAGAACTGGACCGCTCGTTTCCGCTCAAAGGCCCCATTTCGCCAAAGATTTCGCCCCGTCCCAGACGGTCCGTCACGACCTTCTTACCATCGACGGTGCGGTATACGTTGACCGACCCCTTCTGGATCATGAAGGCGACCGTTCCTTTCTGGCCCTCTTTGTATATGGACTGGCCCTTGAAATAGGACTTCACATTCTGCGCGTTCTTTGTGGACATTAAAAGCATCCTCTGAGTGACGTGTCACGGCGTGTTCGAATCTCTACTTTACGAATTGGCATCGTAGCCAACTTCGAATGAAAGTACAACAGTTGGGCCTTTCAAGACAATTAGAATCTTATGAAATAGCACAGCTTGCATGAAAAACAGCATTGCCAGCGGGGTAACACGGCCCAATAAACACAACTAGAAAGATGTAGCGTTTACCTTTTGGCAGGGGTATAGAAGAACCCTGCTTGCGCCGATATGACTGCTTCCGGGACACGGAAACAACCGTAATCCCTTATCTCTGTGAGGATATTTTCATGGGACTTTTTGGTAATAAAAAGGGTGATCATTCCGAACTGAACGCCTTTCTGGGCGTCGGAACCGAATACCGTGGCAAGCTCGACTTCGTCGGCACAGTTCGTATAGACGGGCAATTTGAAGGCGAAATTTCCACCGATGGCGACTTGATTCTTGGCCGCAAGGCCTCTGTCACTGGCACTGTCAATGTGGGCAGACTCATCTCTTGCGGCAGCATCAAAGGCGATGTTGTGGTCAAGGAGCGTACTGTACTGGAAAAGACATCCGTCCTGAAGGGCTCCCTGAACACCCCGATCTTGGTGGTGGAGAAAGGGGCAATCATCGAGGGCGGCGTTATAATGACAAAAGAAGCGACCGGAACCAGACCCAAGGTCGTGGCTGCGAATTTCGGTGGCAAATTAGCCAAACCGGAGACACCTCAAACCGAGGTCGCCAAAACTGGATCTGACGATTCGACCACATAGGAAGGTAAGAATATGTATGAGTTGGTAATCAATCACAACGGTGAAGAGAAGCCTGTATACTGTGCAGAAGACAAACGCATGATCGAACTACGTCGTCAACGCCACGCCCGTTCGCTGGCCGCGGGCGAAGTATTCATTCGTGAATTCGTGAATCCAAAGAAAGCTAAATAGCAGCTTTCACAGGAACATTTCGGCGCTGAGAGGCGCCACATAAAAGAGGACACGAAAGTGTCCTCTTTTTTTGTGGGGTTTTAGATGTAGAAAGAATAACCCCCAAACGCCCCTTTTCCGATTTTCTCGTGCTGGAGATGAAGGTACCGATAGCGAAGATCAATCTTCCGCATAGACTTCAACGGAATGCATCAGCCCTTTTTAGCAAGGCTTAGAAGCTGACAACGGAGTGGATGCGGCTCTATTACCGCAACCCGTATGACTATGGACGGCCCTCAATTGTTTTGATTTGCACATCGCCCCACACTCCGACGGTGGAGCCTCCGCTGCTTTGATCAGATTCTTGATCTGCTAAAACCGGGCGGCTAAGCTAGTTCTTAAAAGCCGACATTTTTTGGTCCTTTTTTGTGGCGGCCCAGCCAAAAAAGGACCGCCGTCCGCGCAGGACATGGAAGCTTTTGGAGGCTAAGCCTCCAAACTGGCGTTGCTCCGAAGGAGCTTTCACCCAATTCCCCATCTCCCCATCATTTATATTTCCCTTACCCCCCACTCCACACCCCACAAAGGAAAAAGACCGCTTTCGCGGCCTTCTTCGGTTTGGGGGTCTACTGTTGTTGAGGAGGATGAGGTTAGGATCATGTTCAACTACTTCAAAGGGAGGTATGGTATATGCTAAAAGCCCTATCGTTTGGAACCTGTCTGCCAAGCGGAATGGGGGCGATCCGCTCGAACAATAACTGGATCCAGGGCCAGAAAGCCTGTGTTCCTTCCACCTGCCCGGGTGCTTGTGCGAACACCCGGGACAGTGAGGAGGGACCGCCGCAACATTACGGCGATCAGGATGATGAGAGAGAGTGTGACTGCATCGTTCATGAGCCTGATAAAGCACACAGCGTGCCAAAGTATGAATAGTAATAAAATCAACTGGATACACTTTCGTTGCACGTTCAACATTTGTGCAATGCGCACATACTTGCACAAACACTATGCGCAATATTGCACAAAAGGTGAAAAGAAACCGAAAAAGGGTGCACAGGAGACCTGATAGACCAATCTCCACATCTCCATCCTGAATCGAAGTGGAGAATGGCCCCCCCCTCTCTTCACAAAGACACCCAAATGCCCCCACTCCACGTTTGATTTCTGCCACCCCGGTTGACATAATCAACGGCGCTTCGTACACAAGTCATAATCTATATAAGAGTACTGCCATCTATGACTTTTGGTTCCGTCATCTGCATGGTTTAAACCAAGGGGAAAGCTTGATGATCGATCCCAAGAAAGTTCCATTTCGCCACAAACTCATGGTCGGGGTTATCGCCACGGTCATGGTTTCCGTCGTATTACTGACCTCCGTCCTTTTATGGGAAGTCAAATCATCGCTGGGCGAACTCGGGGAAAAGTCCATGGGGTCTTTCGCCGAATCCGTTTATTCCATGATGGAAATGCAGCACACGCTGCTCGCCGACAAAGTCAAGGCCGACCTGGCTGTTATGGATGATGAGATCTCCAAGCTGGGCCAACCCGAGCTTGACGATTCCCGCCCCGTGTCCATGACAATCGTCAACCAGGTCACCAAAGACAAAGACAATGTGCGCATCCCGAGCCTGGTCTTTGGCGACAGTGCCGTGAACGACAATTTCTCTCTGGTTGATGGAGTGCAGTCCCGCGTCGGCGGTACGGCTACCATCTTCGAAGTGCTGCCCGGCAAGCTGCTGCGCGTCTCCACCAACGTCAAGAAGCTCGATGGACAACGCGCCGTCGGCACCTATATCCCTGATTCCAGCCCGGTCTATAAAACAGTCATGAAAGGCGAGACTTTTTACGGCATCGCCTACGTGGTCAACGCGTGGTACCAGACCGCGTATCGTCCGCTCAAGGACAGCTCAGGCAATGTGGTCTGCGTAGTGTATGTCGGCCGTAAAATTCTGACGCCGGAATTCCGCAAGGCTATCGTAGCGGCAAAAATCGGCGATCGTGGGTACGGATTCATTTATAACAAAGCGAGCACGCTGGTCCTGCACCCGACCATTGAGGGCAAGAAACTCGACACCCTGTCTCTTTGGGAACACTTCGATAACGCCAAAGATGGTCTGATTAAATATGCTTACAAGGGCGAAGAAAAAGCCGTCTACGTCCGCCACTTCAAACCATGGGGCTGGTACTACGGATTTTCCATGTCCTCCGCTGATATGACGCACGGCGTTGATACAAGAGTAATCATCACCAGTGTCATCGTTGCGGCAGTATGCCTGCTCCTCGCGACACTGATGGCTATTGGACTTGTTCGTGAACTGATCAAACCGCTGCAAAAATTGTCCGCCTACACGCGTGAAGTTGCCAAGGGCAATTATGACGCCGACCTGGAATATGCAGCCAAAGACACCATCGGTGAAACCATTGATTCGGTGCATGACATGACCGCAGAGCTGAAGCAGAAGCTCGGCATGGCGCAGGGGCTGCTCACTGGACTGACGCAACCATGCGTGGTTGTCGATACTGACGAAATCATCACTTTCCTTAACCAGCAGGAACTCGACCTGTTGCAGATCGATGGTACGCCGGAAAAATTCATCGGCATGCATATGGCCGAATTCGTTTATAACGACAAAAGCCGGCCGACCATGCTCGGCGAATGTATGCGCGAGGACAAGGTTGTCACCGGGCAGGAAACTGCCGGCACGGGCCGCAAAGGCCGTCCATATCATCTGTTGGTGGATATCTCTCCCATCAAGGATCTTGATGGCAAAATCATTGGTGCATTCACCTTGCTCACCGAAACCACGGAGATCAAGGAAAGCCAGAAGGCCATTGAAGAACAGCATGATCAGATTGTCCAAATAGCAAAAGAAGCAGACAGCATTGCGGATCAACTCAGTGCGGCATCGGCCACCCTCTCCGATCAGGTAGATGAAGCAAGCCAGGGTTCTGAAGTGCAACGTGACCGTGCTGGTGAGACCGCCACGGCCATGGAAGAAATGAACGCCACGGTCCTTGAGGTTGCCCGCAATGCGGCTGACGCATCCTCCAATGCCGACCATATGCGCGATATGTCCGAGGAAGGCTCCAACCTCGTCACCAAGGTGGTAGAATCCATCAAGGAAGTAGAGGGGCGTTCTGAGAAGCTGAAGGAATCCATGACCAACCTCAACAATCAGACCGCAGACATCGGCAAGGTCATGGGCGTCATCAACGACATCGCAGACCAAACCAACCTACTGGCGCTCAACGCGGCTATCGAAGCTGCTCGCGCGGGTGAGGCTGGACGCGGATTCGCGGTTGTTGCTGACGAAGTTCGCAAGCTTGCCGAGAAGACCATGGACGCCACCAAGGAAGTGGATCGGGCCATCCTGAACATGCAATCTGGGACCAACCAGAACGTGGCGGCCACGGAAGCTGCTGTGACGTCCATTCAGGAATCCACCGAACTCGCCATGAAGGCGGGCGAAGCCATGCACACCATTCAGGAAAGTGTCACCACTGCTGCGGATCAGATTCGCTCCATCGCCACGGCAGCGGAAGAACAGTCCGCCACCAGTGAAGAGGTCAACCGAGCCACGGACGAGATCAACATAATCTCCTCCGAAACCGCCCGA
This sequence comes from Pseudodesulfovibrio sp., assembly GCA_022712855.1. GTDB lineage: Bacteria > Desulfobacterota > Desulfovibrionia > Desulfovibrionales > Desulfovibrionaceae > Pseudodesulfovibrio. Next base: position 5,737 of record JAFLJT010000297.1, read on the forward strand.
GCCATGGGAGAATCCCGCGAGGCTATCGGCGAGTTAACAAACTTGGCTGGTTCGCTGAAACAGCTCATTGGCCGAATGCAAAGTTAAGTAGCTACGAAGTAAATACAAAAAAAAGGCTGTGCATCTTGCACAGCCTTTTTCCTTTGGACTTCTTTGTATTAAAAAGAAGTGAGAAAAAGTTCGATCTGCCAAATTTAGATCATCCACATTCACTTCAACGACCTACACCAGCCCTTTTTAGCAAGGCTTAGAAGCTGACAAAGCAGTGGAGGCGGCTCTACTACCGCGACACGTACAAACATAGCCGGCCATCAATTGTATTGATTTGCACTTCGTCCCACACTCCGAAGATGGAGCCTCCACTGCTTTGATCAGATTCTTGATCTGCTAAAACAAGGCGGCCAAGCACGGATAGGGGGCTTTTTTTCGTCCCTTTTTTTGCCCCAACAAAAAAACGGACCGCCGTCCGCGAAGGACATGGAAGCTTTGAAAGGCTAAGCCTTTCAACTGGCGTTGCGCCGTCCGGAGCTTTCACCCAATTCCTTGATCAGCCAGACGCCGACCTCCGATTTCTCCATCTCGGAGATAGGGCCAGCCCATTCCATCTTCTCAAGATTATCCGACCAAAAATGGCCGTTCACCGAGAGTCCGTAACGGGTCACCGTGGAGAAAAGGCCCTTACCTTTGGCCTCGTCCTTTTCCAATATGCTTATGA
>JAFLJT010000291.1 GCA_022712855.1 Pseudodesulfovibrio sp.
TTATTACACCAACTCCACCGCACTGCCCGTCGGTATTTCCGAAGACGTGCTGTTCGCCCTGGAGCATCAGAACCAGTTGCAGCCTCTCTACACAGGCGGCACCGTGTTCCATACTTTCCTTGGCGAAGCGGTCACTGACCCAGCATCGCTGCGGAACTTCATTCTCAAGGCGTTCACCAAGACGAAGATTCCATACATCTCGGTCACGCCGACATTCTCCATCTGCAAGGAGCACGGTTACGTGCTCGGCGAACACTTCGAGTGTCCCACTTGCGGCGAGGAAGCTGAGGTCTACACCCGCATTGTGGGTTACTACCGCCCGGTTTCCAGATGGAACAAAGGCAAGCAGGCTGAGTACACCGACCGTGTTGTTTTCAGCGATTGCTTGTGTAGCTAAGGAGTTTATTATGGGTAAAAAGCAAGATACTTGCACCTATGAGCTTAAAGAAGGCAGAAAGGTTGTCTACAGAGGCACGACTAATGATTTAGAAAGAAGAGAAGCTGAACATCGTGCCGATGGGAAGAACTTTGATAGAATGATTAAAACGTCTAGGAATATGACCGAAGACGGCGCAAAAAAGAAAGAAACAGAGTCATTGGATAAATTTCGAAAGAATCATGGGGGCAAGAACCCAAAATACAATAAAGATTCTGACGGTTAGAATATTTCTCCGGCCTTATTGAGGAATCTGGTCAGAGGATAATGGGAATGTGGGGCCTTCGGCGTTGATACGTCGAAGGCCCCACGATTTTTTTTGATAGAACAATCACGCGCATAAATCTAAGCTGGTTGCATCAACCATCGCCACCATGCTACATTCCTTGCATCATGGGGAATCTCTACAGATAAAAAAACTTCGTGGGGTGTTGGCGGTGAAAAGAATATACTGCATATTTATAGCGGTCTTGCTCATTGGAGTCACAGTGCTCCCTGCTGCTGCCCTTGAAGATGAAGAGCCAATAGCCGTCGCCAGTTACTATATCCCACTTCTGGTCGAGAGTCCGGAAGAGGGCTTTTTTGTCGAATTCTTGAGCGAAGCGGCCAAGAGAGCCGGCATTGAATACAAGCTGGAATTATATCCTCCGAAACGGGCAATGCGCTTATTTGAAGACGGGAATGCCATGGCAATCATTCCAGCACTGCTCCCCACTCTCAGCAAAGACGCTGTTCTGACCTGTACGATATTTACAAAAACTATCCACGGCTTCGTGCGGGAAGGTGACACTATCCCCAACAAGCCGAGCGAATTGGAAGGGAAACGAATCGGGTTGGTCCGCGGTTTTTCGTATCCCCGATCCATCATCTACAATGAGAATATCAAAATTGACTATGCAGACACGACGGACGGCAGCCTGAAAAAACTGGAAGAGGGACGAATCGATGTCGTCGTTGTTGATGGTCACACTGCAGTGCGGGCGATTGAACGTCTCGATCTGAAAGGATTGGTGTATGATTTGTCCATTAACCTGCACTCTCAACCGGTCTTCATGGCCTTCCAGCCGACAGGCAAAGGCGAGGCCTTGGCATTGCGAATGTCCAAGGCTATCCTGTCCATGAAAGAAGACGGGACGTATGACGCACTTCTTCTCAGTATCAAGTAGATACTCAGTAGTATTTCGTATCCTTCATAATTCTCTTCTAAAAAATCCACCTTTTTGGGCGGCCCTTACTCTTCCGGTGGGGCCGTTGTATTTGACAATTTGGCACTTACTTTTTGGTGCCTATGAGACGGAAAAGTACCTACTTACCTTTTTCACCGTAAATGGTAAGAGGATACTCACGCAACACATCCGCCATTGCGGAACAAAATATCAGGAGACATCATGCTTGAATTTTCTATCGACGAAGAAACCTGCATCAAATGCGGGGAATGTGCCGAAGATTGCCCCGCTTCCGTCATAGAACTGGGTGATGGTTTTCCGGCTATTGACCCGGAAAAAGAAGAGAACTGCATTCAGTGTCAGCACTGCCTGACCGTCTGCCCGACTGCCTCACTTTCCATTCTCGGCCTGAGCCCCGAGGACTCCATTCCGCTCAAGGGCAATTTCCCTGACCCGGAAAAGGTTGAAACGTTGATGCTGGGCCGTCGCTCGACCCGTCGGTACAAGGAAGAGCCTGTGGACCCCGCCCTTGTGGAACGCATGATGGATGTTGTTCAAAATGCCCCCACTGGTGTCAACAGGCGCTCCACCCGCTTGACGTTGGTTGAAGACAAGGCTGCTATGGATGCCTTGCGCACTGCCACGTATGAAGAAATTCGTAAGGTTGTCGAGGCAGAAGCATTGCCCCCGGGGCTGGAATTCTTCGGCGGCATGCTCAAGGCCTGGGACAAAGGGAAAGACATTATTTATCGCGGCGCGCCGCACTTTCTGGTGGCATCAGCGCCGACCGACAATCCGTCCGGTCCGGCTGATACGCTCATCGCCCTGTCCTATTTTGAAATATTGGCAAACAGCTACGGCGTCGGCACAGTCTGGGATGGTTACGCAAAATGGGCACTGACAGTTGTTGCTCCCAAAGCCGCAGAAATTCTGAATATTCCTGAAGATCATACCATTGGCTACATGATGGCTTTTGGAATGCCCGCTGTAAAATACTATCGTACCGTGCAACGCCCCGGTGGTGTTGTGGACAGAATCACTGTCTAATCAACGACGACGAGAAATAAAAAAGCCCCGGATATCCGGGGCTTTTTTTTGTCGTTTGGTGGAGGTCATTTTGCCGTTGGGTAGTCGGTATATCCCTTGGCCCCGGGGGTGTATAATGTATCGAAATCGGGCGCATTCAAAGGCTTGCCCTCCTTGTATCGCTCCACGAGATCTGGATTCGATATGAAGGGGAAGCCGTAGGCCACGGAGTCGGCTGAGGCGTTTTCCAATGCGGCTTCGCCGGTCTTGTCATCGTACCCTGCGTTGACCATGAGATGTCCACTGTAAGCCTTGCGTATGTGGGGCGTATTGAATTCGCCGCTAGCATAGAGAATATGCCCTTCCGCAAATGCCTCAAGCACATGAAGGTACGCAAGATCGAGCGTGTTCAACTCTTTTGCGTAGTGCGTGAAGAGGGCAATGGAGTCGCTGTCGTGCATGTCGTTGAACTGACTTGTCGGCGAGACGCGAATACCGACGCGCTGCGAGCCGATGGCATTAACCACGGCCTGCGCCACCATAAGCGGAAAGCGTACCCGGTTTTCAATTGAGCCGCCAAAATCATCATCGCGTTGGTTGCTTCCGTCGCGCAGGAACTGGTCCAGCAGGTAGCCGTTGGCCGAATGAATCTCCACACCATCGAAGCCAGCACGGATAGCCCGCTTGGCTCCTTCAGCGAATGTGTTCGCAATGCCCGGGAGTTCTTTCGCATCTAGTGCGCGCGGGGTGATGTAGGGCTTCTTTCCCAGAGGAGTGTGAGCATCTCCAGCCGCTGCAATGGCAGAAGGGCCCACAGGAGTCTCACCATCGAGAAAGTCCGGGTGGGAAACCCTGCCCATGTGCCAGAGTTGCATGAAGATTCTTCCCCCTCTGTCGTGGACGGCCTTGGTTACCATTTTCCACGCCTGTTCATGGGCGTCAGTGTATATGCCCGGAGCACCATTCCATCCATACCCTTGGGGTGAAACAGGCGTGGCCTCGGTAATGATCAGCCCGGCGGACGCTCGTTGGGAATAATATTGAGCCATCAGCTCATTAGGTGTTCTGCTATCACCCGCCCGCCCACGGGTTAAGGGAGCCATGACAATCCGATTTGGTATAGTTATGTCGCCCAGTTGGGCTGGGGAGAAAAGCAAAGACATGACAGCTCCTTGTTTGTGAGAACATGATTGGAAACTCCCATGATAATAATTATCATTTAATAAAATGCAAGTAGAGATGGGAAAAAATAAGGTTGATGCTAGGCTGATTGTCACACCCGAAGGGAAGTCATGAACATGGGGGATTTTCTTTCGGGCCGATCAAAACCACAGCGTTCGTAGAATCCGACTTCGGTATCGTAGGCCACAAGGACCTTGTGCGGCACTTTTGCGTACGCTTCCACAACATGCTCGACCAACCGCTTGCCAACCCCTTGCGCCTGATACTCAGGCCGGACGAGTAAGTAATGAACATAGGCCGCCATGTGTCCGTCGGACAGAACACTGATGAGCCCCACAAGCAGATCGCCGTCCCACGCCGTGAACACTGAATGTGAGCCCGAAATAGCCTGCACAAGCTTTTCGGGATGATTGCCGGAATCCCAGTCGACAGACAAAAACAGGGCTTGAAGCTCTCTCATATCAAGAGCCTTTGTATCAGAAAATGTCACCATTATGCTCGCCTCCTCGCAACTAGTTTCTACTGGGAGCAAGGTATGGATTTCACTTTAAGACGTCCAATATATTGTTAGTAGCGATTGATATGCCACAGGTCTTGAATTCCGAAGTTAGCCAATTAATAAATATTGACAACCGCCCGGTCATTCTGCACATTGTCAATCCCAACAGCGTGGGGCTGTAGCTCAGTTGGGAGAGCACTTGAATGGCATTCAAGGGGTCGTGGGTTCGATTCCCTCCAGCTCCACCACAAGAAAAAATAAGGATTTCAAGTATATACTTGAAGTCCTTTTTTCGTGTTTGAAGAGCTGTTTTGAGAATATGTCCGCTATGTGTTCCTTTTGGTCGAAACCATAGCTTTGGTGTCTTCATAATGAGCGGCCATTGTAGGGGGACATGGAATCGTTAGAGATTTCCGTTGGATAGCAAAGTGAGAAGAGTTGCTCTTAGCTTGCTTTTCAGGTTGATTCTTGGCCGCGTTTTGTCGCTCCGCATTCCTGTATGGGGGCTTGATCTACGGCGGAGTTGACCATGACTTTGAGATAGGACAGATATCGATTTCGCGTGGACTGTGTATGCTCGGAGTATTTGTTGGCGATGACGTGAAGGATCATGTCCTGCGTCAGCATTTTACCCATTTGGTGCAGTTGAAGGCTTGACCGGGGATCAAAGCGGCGTAGAGTTCATATTGAAAACGTTGCATGAATGCTGCTACAAATGCGTAGACCTGCTCAATTCATTGAGGAAGGACTTGGGATACTCAAGAACTCCCTCGAATCCTAGAACCGAGGAGAGAGAGGATGGACAGATTCAAAGTTTACGTAACCCGGATGATTCCGCAGGATGGCATAGACCTCCTGCGCCGCGTGGCGGACGTGGATATCAATCCTCATGATCAGCCAGTGCCTCGTGCCCAGTTGCTGAAACAAATTGATATCGGCAAATATGACGGTGTTCTGGGACTACTCACCGACAAGATCGACGGCGAGTTCTTTGACGCATGTCCGACCCTACGGGGCTACGCCAACTACGCTGTCGGATACGCCAACATT
>JAFLJT010000303.1 GCA_022712855.1 Pseudodesulfovibrio sp.
ACCGGAGAGCGTCCCTTTGCCATCGTGCAGCTTCGTACCGAGAATAAGGACAAGACATCTTTCAATCTGGTCGGCTTTCAGACCAAGCTCAAGTACCCGGAACAAAAACGGGTTTTCCGCATGATCCCCGGTCTGGAAAACGCTGAATTCCTGCGCCTTGGTTCAATCCATCGCAATACATACGTCAATGCGCCGGATGTGTTGGACGAGGATCTCCAGATCAAAGCACGGCCCGGATTTTATCTGGCAGGCCAGATTACTGGCGTCGAGGGTTACCTTGAGTCCGCTGGATGCGGCCTCTGGCTTGGCCTGACGCTGGCAAAACGGCTGTCTGGTGAGTCTGTGGTCACTCCGCCCGTTCAAACGGCGCTGGGCGCACTTCTTGGGCATTTGAGCACGGAACCTGCGAAGAAGTTCCAGCCGTCCAATGTCAATTTTGGTCTCATGCCGGGATTACAGAAGAAGATGAAGAAGAAATTCCGCAAGGAAGCTTACGGTTTGAGGGCGCAAGACGCCTTCGCAGGCTGGTTAAAGGAAACCGGACTGGGCGAATAATTTCCGCCCGGACCGATTTGGTCCGAGCGGTGTGGTTGGTCGCAGTGGGTTTGGCTCCAAACTGTTCAAAAAGGTTTGAGTGCAAGGCGCGAGGAAAAGACAGGAACGAAGCGTATTGAAAATACGTAAGGGTCTGGCTTTTCCGAAGCAACGAAGCAATCGGACCTTTTTCAACTGTTTGTTACAGTGAACCTGCGGATTGAATGACCTTGCCCTGTGCGTTGTACACAGGAGAGGCTTCGAGCTTGACCAGTTCGCTGGCCTTGGACGGGTCCACCATCACTTCGCGCTGCATGCGCTGCTTGCGGATGTCCTTCATCTCGTTGGCGCCCGATACGCCGTTACTCTTGGCCTCATCCATCATTTGTTCCAGACCGTTCTTGCCCGGAAGTTCCTGGATGCTCGACATGGCTTCCTCCTCGTCTAATAAGACGTGTTTTTCAGCCTAGTCTCCCCGGAAAATGATTCCGTCTGCTTGTAAACTAGCAATTGCTGTTCCATTTGCTCATCTGATGTCGCGCATAAAGAATTCCAATGGGCCAGGGTATTGCGTAAAATCCTTCTTTTGCGCATTGTAGAGTCGGATAAACCGCAGCTTACAGGAGTTCATCATGGCGCATTCACCATTTGGTCCGCAGACCCTTGCATTACATGCAGGGCACAAACCCGACAGCGAAACTGGCGCACGGGCCGTCCCCATTTATCAGACTACGGCCTATGTGTTCAAAGATACTGAACATGCGGCGAATCTGTTTGCCCTCAAGGAATTTGGGAATATCTACACTCGCCTCATGAATCCGACTACGGATGTTTTGGAGAAGCGTTTGGCCGCTCTGCACGGTGGAGCAGGGGCGCTGGCCGTATCGTCCGGCATGTCCGCAATTTTTTACGCCATCACCAACATCACTTCGGCTGGGCAGAATATTGTCACTGGCTCCAAGCTCTATGGTGGAACCCAGACATTGTTCGAACACACCTTGAAGCGGTTCGGCATTGAAGCGCGGTTCGTGGATTCGTCTGATCCGGCCAATTTTGAAGCGGCCATCGATGAGAATACCCGCTTGGTGTACAGCGAGTCCATTGGCAACCCGAGTTGTAATGTGGACGACCTGCTTGGTATTGCCAATGTGGCCCATGCTCATGGCTTACCCTTTATTCTCGATGCGACTGTTTCGCCGCCGCCGATTTTCAATCCCTTTGATTTCGGATGTGATATCGCTGTTTATTCACTGACAAAAATCATTGGCGGCCATGGTACATCCATGGGCGGTGCCATTGTTGAGAAGGGTGATTTCGATTGGGGTGCTGGCGATAAGTACCCCGAACTGACCGAACCAGACCCGACCTATAATGGCGTGAAGTTATGGGAAGCCCTGGGCGGCGGGAGCGGCAATCCGTGTCCCGCATTCGTGACCAAGGTGCGTATCGGCCTGTTGCGCGATACAGGCGCGGCGCTGTCGCCGATGAATAGTTTTCAGATTATTCAGGGTATGGAAACATTGCCCATTCGCGCCAAGCAGCATTGCGAAAACGCGCAGAAGGTGGCCGAATTCCTGGAAACGCATTATGCGGTGGAATGGGTCAACTATGCCGGATTACCGAGCCACAAGGACCACGATCAGGCAAAGAACACTTTCCCCATCGGCCCGGGTGCCGTTTTTGGGTTCGGTGTGAGAGGTGGTTTGGAAGCAGGGAAGAAATTCATCGAATCCGTCGAGTTATGTTCACATCTCGCCAATATCCTGGATGCCAAGACTTTGGTTATTCACCCGGCTTCGACAACACATTCGCAGTCTACACCGGAAGAGCAACAGGCAGCAGGTGTACCTGCGGACATGATCCGTATTTCCGTAGGTATCGAAGATGTCGATGATATCATCGAGGATCTGGATCAGGCATTGGCCAAGTCTCAGTAGTTATCTGAATCACACGCTATGAATGTAAAAAGCCCCGTATTAACGGGGCTTTTTTTGTGAGAATTCGTTTTTATTGTTCCATGTAAAAAAATAACGCCATTGCTCTTTTAATGATTTTGCTCTATCGATTATTTGATTGTGATATAAGCGCAAGGATATTCGTACTGTGTTGAATTACTGACTTTTCTGTTCCCCTCTGGAGTGCCATCGCATGAATCGCGTTCTATCTGTTATTGTTATTTGTCTCTGTCTCGTGGTTGCACTTGGCGCGTGTCAGGTTTCCAAGAAGCGGACTGGCTCCACGCAGACATATCCTGATAAGCGGCTTGTGGTATTGCTTGATCAAGGCAAGGTGGCTGACGCCGCGTCCCTTGTAGTGCGTGAAGAAAAGTTTTTTGCGAGTCAGTATGGCGACCCGAAAGTCAGAGCAATTCTTGCTCGATTCACACAGGATATCGAAAAAGAATATGGACCGCTGGTCGTCAGTATAAAAGAACGTGCAGAGACTCTTCCGTGGCCAACGCCAAAGTCGCAATGGGTGAAAACTCGCAAGGACTTGGCAAAGTTGCAGAGCGATCTCAAAGCATTCCTTGAGATAAATCCATTTCAATATACCATTTATCGGCCTGCGGCATATGAAGAAGCTGTGGCCGCAGTCAAAGCAAAAGAGCGTGTTATACGCTCGGATGCTTCCGTACAGTTTGTCGCCTATCCACTGACTTCTGAGCGCAGTTTCTTTGATATCTATCCGGTTCTTGTGGATGGCGGGGCGGTGATGCGTGACACCGAGCCCATGTGGAGCGGGACGCTTCAAGGCTTTTCCAAGCAGGAATCAGATCGATTTTTTTCTGCATACGGCACCTATATGCCGAAATCGGCCAAGACAATTCTGGGAAAAAAGTATTTCGATTCACTCTGCCCCAATCCGAAACAGGCAGACATAAAGACGATTCTCAATGCCTATGATCAGGTGAAAGCAGCTGACATGTCCCTTTCCAAAATCCCCGGCCTTAAGGTCGCGTTTTTACAAGTGACGAACCCGGATCTTATCCGCAAGAAATCTATTGATTTTCCGCTGAGCATTAAAGTTGATGTGCCTTTCGAGGCGCGCAAGGCGAGCATGATCAAGATGTTTAATCATGAGGCAGTCAAGGAAGCGGATATCCTTATTTTGGTCAATGTCGCCATTGCCAAGAACAGACGGGTTGTTGAGAGCAATGCGAAAATTCGTTCCACGTTTGTTAAATCCTACAAGCAAGTTGAAAACCCCGAATATGCTATCGTGAAAACAGAATTGGAATCTGCATCTGAACAGTATCATGAGGCAAAATCAGCGAGCTCACTCACGTGGGGGGCGTCTTTGATCGACCGTCTCATTCGGGAAGATCGAAAAGATGAGCAAGTGACAGATACTAAAATGCGTCTGGACAACATCAAAGAGAAGTTCCGAGAGACTCCTAAATATGCCTCTATACCTGATTATCAGCCGTATAGTGTCACCAAGGCACATATGGATATCTACAAATATGCCACTGTGAATTATTACGTCATAGACAAACGGAACAAGCGGTATTTTCGCGATACCTTTGACTACAGTGAAAAGTCTTTTTTTACCGTCTGTTATGACATTCACCAGCGTGACAAGAATCCTGAGTTGTTGCTTCAGACATCGGTTTTGGAAGAGGACGTGGTTCGCCATGAACTTGAGCCAGTGGAGGTCAATCTTTCCGACCTGTTAGGTCAATATGTGAATACTCCGTCGTCATGGAAGAAGTATGCGTCCATGGCGTCCATCCATCGGGCTGTGATAGCTGACAGTGAACGGGCGCAGGCTTTGTTCAATGCCGAGGACTTTGGTTACGACAAGTATTATGATCAACGCTTTGATAGCGTGGTTGTAGTGCGCAACCTTGGCTTGGGGCTTGGTACCGGGTTCTACGTGACCGATGACATGGTTTTAACGAATTACCATGTTGTCGAGGAGAATGAGTATGTCAGGCTGAAACTCTTCAATGACCGCGAAACTATGGGACGTGTCATTGCCAGGGATGCGCATTTGGACCTTGCGCTCATCCAAGCTGACGTCAAAGGCAAGCCAGTCTGTTTTTACGATAAACACGAAATTCCTTTGGGTGTTCCATTGGAAATTATTGGACACCCGGATGGATTGCAATTCTCCATAACTCGCGGCGTTCTGAGCACTGTCAGAAAGTACCGTCCTATAAATTACACGCAGTCAAAAAGGGAAAATGTCTTGTACATTCAGACTGATGCCGCCGCCAATGGTGGCAATTCCGGTGGCCCTATGTTTTACGGTGACTATGTTGTCGGGGTTGTTGACTGGGGGAAGGTGAGGACAAGCGATGGGCGTGTACTGCATGGGTTGAACTTCGCTATTCACTATTCGGAAGTATTCAAATTTTTTGATGACCATGGAATAGATGTCTGTAAAGGGAGCAAGTAATGCTGAAGAAATGTAAGATATGGTGCCTCTTGGTAGTCTGCATGGTGGTTCTAGCATCGTGTGTAACGAGCGATAAGGAACAGAATCCATATAATCTGGTTGAAGACAAGAAGACCGGATATGCTTACGGAGCCACCAAGAGTGGTGAGTTTGTTGCTGACCCGGCTATGTTTCGTAACAGCAAGATGAAGCTTCGGATTCGCAACACAACAGGCGATCCTGCATTGGATATTTACAGTTTTCGCGAGCAATTAGAGCAGTCCTACAGCAGCATTGGTTACGAGATTACTGATGGCGACGACTTTGGTATTCTGATGGATATTAATGTCCGGTACTTCGGGCAGGTTACGGATACATTGCCGGAGCAATACACATTCCTGGGCGGTGGGGCGGGCGCTGTTGTCGGGGCAATTCCCGGTATTCAGGGCGCTGATGCAGCGGACACCCTCACTGGCATGGCTTTAGGTAGTGTTATTGGTGCAGCCATTGGCGAGATCGTTCGTAACTACGTCACCGAGGAGACGTTCATCATAATATCTTCCGTAACGATTGGCACGGTCATGCCGGAACATATCGATGACGAGAAGACCATTTCATTCGTCACAGGCAAGAAAGTCAGACAGAAAAAGACGAACTTCAAAGGGTTCCGCTCCCGCGATGTCGTTCACCTTGGCGTCTATGCGGGCGGAACTCGGGCAGACAAAACAGATATTATTGATGAAGTCCGGGATCGGCATATGCGGATACTCAAGGATATTATCTAATATTTGGATATTATACGTAAAAAAGCCCCGCCATATGGCGGGGCTTTTTTTATTTTCATAGAGAGTAAACCTAGAACAAAATCTTTTCGGGCGGCCTGCGTTCAGGCACCTGTTCTTTCTCGATAGAGCCTTCATTGTATTCTTTGCTGACGTAGAGAGCGCAGTAACAGGCGCCGTATTCTTCCACATCTTTTTCGCGGTAGACGCAGGGGCAGATGATGTCCTTGTCGTCTTCGAACTCTTCATTGGCAAGGCGGCAGGGGCAGGCCATGTAGCCCATGCGCTCCTTGTTGGTGAGCAGGCTTTCCAGCAGCGGCATGGTCATGTCCATGTCCGTGTTGAAGTAGTAGCCTTTGGGCTCCTGGATGCGCTTCATGTTTTCATAGAGCTTTTTGGCGTCCATTAGTCCTCTCCCTTGAGTGCATTGTCGATCTTGTCTTTGTGGTAGCCGACAACAACCGTGTCCTTGATGACGATGGTCGGGAAGGAGACGGCGGGATTGTGGTCCTTAAGTTGCTTGACGATGGATTTGCGATCATCACCTTTGAGTTCGTCAACGTGGACGCAGTTGTATTTTACGCCACATTCATCGAGGTATTTCTTAGCATTCCTGCAATGGATGCAGGTGGAAAGGGCATATATTTTAACGTCGTCCATTTTAAACGCCTCCAGATCGAACGGTTTGTTCTTTTTTTCTTTAACAGGTGTGGGTGGGGGCATCGTTTCATCGTCGAGGCTGCCCTTGAATTTTTTTTTAATAAACTTGATCACGGTGAGTTCCTTCTCAGTGTGAGTTCGAGTTTCCTGACAATCAGGGAACAGAGGAAAGTCAGGATGAAGTACATGATCAGAACTGTGGTCCAGATCTCAAAGCTTCGATAGGTCGTGGTCATGATCTGCTGGGCCTGGAATGTCAGCTCCTGAATGGAGATAACAGACACAATGGCCGAATCCTTGATAATAGATATAAACTGTCCAGCAAAGGCTGGCAACATGCGTTGCATGGCTTGTGGCAAAATAACATAGCTCATACATTTAAAACGGCTCATACCAAGGGCTGTTGACGCTTCCCACTGGCCTGTTTCAATGGACTCGATCCCCGCCCTGACGATCTCGGCAATGTATGCCCCTTCGAACAATGCGAGGGTGATAACTGCTGATAAAAATTGGGGAAAACGGTTCATTGGGCCGAAGAAGAATCCCATGAATGTTTTGGTTTCATCAGAGAGCGAATAGACAAAATCATCTACATGCAAAGCGGCCATGATCTGGTCGCCGATGAAGAAATAAAAAATAAAGATAAGTACCAGTGGCGGGGTATTGCGGATCAATCCGACATAGGTGGTTGCTACTTGTCGTTTGAACAGCGAGGGGCTGACGCGAAACAAGCCCATGATGACGCCGACCACTGTTGCGAAAATGGTGGACCAAAGGCTCAGGCGAAGGGTGGTGATAAGTCCCTGTGTCAACAGCCCCAAGTGCCATGACTGAGTGTCTGTATCAAAGCGCAGCAGGTATTGTGGAATGACTTCCCATTTCCAATGGTAGTTCAGTCCGGTGGCGGCCTTGTAAATTACATAGCCGAACAGCCCTGCTAGCGCCGCCAGTATGGCGGCGTCTAGCAGGGTGAATTTCAGTGTGCGTTGTGTGGTTTTAGAGTTCAAGGAATCGCCTGAATTACTGGATTTGGCTTTCCCATTCGTTGGTGAAGAACCAGTACTTGTGGCGATTCTGCAACCAGCCGCTGCTCATGTTGACGCGAACCCAGTTGTTCAGCCAGTTCAGGTAGTCGAGGTCCCCTTTGCGTACTGCAAAGGAAATCGGCTCTTTGGTGAAGTCGTCACTGAGCGGCATGTACAACTGGTCTGCGTATTCAGTTGCCAGCGTGTACGGCAGCGGGTTGGATGCGACCACAGCGTGAACGCGGCCGTTCAGCAGTTCCTGAACGGTCTGGGATTCTTCGTCAAAGAAGAGCTTCTTGGCGTTGGGCAGGAAGTTCTTGGATACCTCGGCAGCCGTGGTTCCCAGCCTGACGGCAATGGTCGTTTCCTGATTGTTGAAATCTTCGAGAGTGGTCCTGCCGCCTGCGCTCTCTTTGCTGGCAACGATATTCATGCCGGAGAATTCATAAGGGATGGAGAAATTGACCTTCAGATTGCGCTGGGGTGTGATGGACATGCCACCAATGATGATGTCGAATTTTCCGGTCAGCAGTGCCGGGATGATGCCGGACCACTTGGTGGGCACGAACTCGATCTTTACGCCCATATCTTTGGCGAGCTTTTTGGCGACTTCGATTTCAAAGCCGATGTAGTCGCCTTTCATGTTTTTCATTGCCCAAGGCTTGAAAGTGTCGAAGCCTACTTTGATGGTGCCACGTTTGAGGATGGTCTCAAGCTGGCTGGCCGGTGCGGCTGCTTCGGTAGCAGTGGCGCCCGGTTTGGATTCGGCTTGCTGGGGTGCCTGATTGCATCCGAGGACGAAGGCTGTCAGGCAGAAAATTGTGAGCAGGGCTGTAATGCGCAGGGTTTTCATAAAATTCTCCTCTATTCTACAACTACTTGCATGATTCTTGGGCAAAAGTGACATGGGAAACACCGATAATTGCGATGACGATACCATCGCCTGTTTTGGTCGCTGTCCAAATGGTCATGACTGAGGCTCCATTCTTTATAGGTTAGGCCGAGTGGCCGTTAGTTCGTTGTTCCAATATCCGCACTACACCGGACAGAGCCAGATTGATGACGAGATAGATGGCGGCAACGGTGAACCAGATTTCAAATGTCAAAAATGTTTCTGCATCGATCATGCGCCCCTGCTGGGTGAGATCAAGGATAGCAACCGTGGATACCAGAGCAGAGTCCTTGATCAGGGACACGGCCTGGCTCGTGAGCGGCGGCAGAACGCGGCGCACGGCCTGGGGCAGGATAATGTGTCGGTACATGGCATAAGGGGCCATACCGAGGCTCTTGGCGGCTTCCCACTGGCCTTTGTCGATGGATGTGATGCCTGCACGGAAGATTTCTGAGGCGTAGGCCCCTTCAAACAGGCTGAGCGCTATGATTGCAGCCAGGAAACCGGACATATCGAGAATGGGAGCGACCACGAAATAGATGAAGAAAATCTGGATGAGCAGCGGCGAGTTGCGGATGAGTTCCATGTAGACGCGGGCAACGCCTCGGCCAGCCCATGAGTTGGACATGCGCAGGAGGGCAGTGGTCAGGCCGATGATGAGCATGAATACCATGCTGATGGCCGTGATCTGAAAGGTGACAAAAAGCCCTTGCATGAGCAGGCCCCATGTGAAGCCTTGATCGGTAACCTGCCAAAGATATTTGGGAATTCTGTACCATTGCCAGTTGTAGCCAAGCTGGTCGGTCCCTAAATTGATGAGCCAGAACAGGCCGCCCATGAGCGCAAGGTATTTCCCGGTATCAACAAGTGTTGAAACAGGAATTCTGGCTGTTTTCGGCGCTTCTATATGTTCTTCTGTGGGCATTGAGGAATATCTTCGTTATCTGGTCAAGTAATGATTACCAATGACTCGGCAATCACCTTACCAGATTCGTGGAAAGAATCCAGACGCAGTATACATTTCTATGCGAGAGGGCCGGTCGAGTGGAATTATCTATCGAGATGCCCGTCGATGATGGTTTGGATGCGTTCGAAAACTTCTTCCGGTGTGCCGTCTGCATTGGCAACACTGATGCGGTCACGGTTGATCGCGGCCCATGTGAGGTACCCTTCACGGATGCGATTGTGGAATGAGATGTGTTCCGCTTCGAAACGGCCTTCTTCCTTGGCCTTGCCATCTTCAAGATTGCGCAGCATGGCGCGTTTGAGACCAATTTCCGGGTTGATATCCAGAACGATGGTCAGATCAGGCCACATGCCGTCTACAGCAACTTCGTTGAGCTGCCTGAGGACCGTGGTGTCCAGACCTCGGCCATATCCTTGATAGACGATGGTGGAGTCGGCGAATCGATCGCAGAGAACGACCTTGCCAGCGTCGAGGGCCGGACGAATGACCTGAGCGATGTGCTGGGCGCGGTCAGCCAGATAGAGAAAAAGTTCGGTGATGGGTGTCAGGTCGCTATTGTCCACATGCAGGAGCATCTTGCGCAATTCCTGTCCCACGCGGCTGCCGCCCGGTTCGAGAGTCAGGAAGACTTCCTTACCCTGTGCTTCGAAATATTCTTTGACCCTGGTGATTTGTGTCGATTTGCCGGTGCCTTCTATGCCTTCAAAGGTAATAAACATTGATTCTCCGGTTTGTCGTTTTTCTTCTTGGATTTATCGGGTGTGGCCGGGGCGCGGTAAATGTTGCGCTCAAGGAAACGCATGTAGGGAGACCATTCCTGGCCGTTTTTATCCATTTCAACGTATGCCTGATCAATGATATTCAGCTTGGCATCCATGTTGTCGGCGAAGTGGAGGACAAATGCTTCCGGCGTCTTGGGTAATATGGGCGAGCCGAAGTCGTATTCACCATGATGACTGGTGATGAGATGTTTCAGGTGCAGCTTGAGCCCGTCGTCCAAAGTCTTGCTTCGTTTGAGAAACGGCTCCAGCTTATCCTGACCTATCTGGATATGGCCAAGCAGACGGCCTTCGTCGGTATAGTCGTTGACCAGACCACCGGAAAGCTCCCATGCCTTGCCTAGATCGTGGAAGATGGCACCAGCAAGGAGTGTTTGACGATCCAGATCAGGGTAAACGTCACAGAGCGCCATGCAGGAACGAGCGACCTGTAATGTGTGTTCGAGCAAGCCGCCGATATAGGCGTGGTGGACGGTTTTGGCTCCCGGGGCCATGAGCATGCGCTCGTGGATTTCTTCGTCCCCCAACACTTTGCGACAGAAATTTTTCCACGGCAGGTGCCTCATGTGCTCGGCAATAAGGTCATCAAGCGCTTCCATGAGCGCTTCGGGCGGCACACTCGATGTCGGTAGATAACCGGAGTAGTCGATCTTCACTGTCGAGGTGTCGATCATCTCCATATTGTCGACCTTAAGCTGATTCTTGTCGCGGTAGCTTTCCACAAAGCCTTGCACACGCACAATCTGGCCCGGCTCAAGAGATGGGTATTCCTGGCTCTTGGGGCTCCATATTTTGCCGTCGACCTTGCCTGTAGCGTCCTGAAATGTCAGATTCCAGTAGGGGCCATTCTTGGACTGGGCCATACTGGCTGCGGCCAGCATGAAGGTGTCGTTGACCCTATTGCCAGGGGAAAGGTCTTGTATATATTGCGACTTTTGGGTCACGTATCTTGCCATCTTGTCCAGGTTAAGGTACTTCGCCCCTATCGAATTCTTCGATAATTGGCGGTGGCGGGCACATTTGTTCGCTTCACCGTTATGAACCCGATTTCACATGAATTGTCAAATAATGTTACGGTGGACACCATGAATATACTGCTTGCCAATGATGACGGAATCCAGGCTGTAGGCCTGCGTTCATTGTATTTTGCTCTGGTCGAAGCCGGGCACGATGTACACGTGGTCGCCCCAGTTACCGAGCAATCAGCTGTGGGCCATGCCGTCACCTTGTCCATGCCCATCCGCGTCAAGGAATTCAAAGAGAACGGCTTCAGAGGGCAGGGCGTCTACGGTACACCTGTTGACTGCGTGAAGCTCGGTTTGTCTACACTGCTGGAAGAAACGCCTGATCTGGTGCTGTCCGGCATCAATGCCGGGGCCAATGTCGGTGTGGATATCCTATACTCCGGTACAGTCTCCGCAGCGACCGAAGGCGCGCTCATGGAAATTCCGGCTATGGCCGTATCCATGGACAATTTCAATCCTGTGGATCTGAGCGGTCAGGCGAAGTATTGCGCAGACCTGCTGCCGAAAATTCCGTGGAACGAACTTCCTGCCAAGTGTGTACTCAATCTCAATTTCCCTGATTGCCCCATTGATGAGGCCGGGGAACTTATGCTGTGCCCGCATACGCGTGCATCGTATAAAGATTGGTACGATACGCGTCAGGACCCGCGCGGACGTTCATACTACTGGCTTGATGGTACTATTCCGCCGGAAAACATCAGTGAAGGGCGTGATCGGGCGTTGCTGACCCAAAAGCATGTGACGATGACACCGCTCCATTTTGATTTCACGGATCGGGAAACAATGATGCTGTTGGACAAAGAATTATCATGAGCCGTTGACTTAAATGTAATTGCGAACGTATTGTATTTTGTATTTCATACTCTAGGGACTAATAAAAACGCATCCAGGAGGGAGCTGACATGGCAACAAGAATAGGCTTGAACGGTTTTGGACGGATTGGACGGTATCTAACACGTCTTTTGGCTGGAGAGAGCGATCTTGAATTGGTAGCGGTTAATGCCCGCGCATCCAACGAAGACCTGGCTCACCTGCTCAAATACGACTCCGCCCACGGTAGTTTCCTTGACGTGGAACCGACCCAAAGCGGTTTCAAGGTCAACGGTAAACCCGTGACTGTCACCCGCAATGCACCGGGCGAATGGACCTGGGGCGAGCTGGGTTGCGACGTTGTTATTGAGTCCACTGGCAAATTTACTGATCGTGAAAGCTGTGAAAAGCACATTGCATGTGGCGCCAAAAAAGTGCTCATCAGTGCCCCCGGCGCAAATGCTGATCTGACTGTAGTCATGGGCGTCAACGACGGCCTGATCACTCCGGAACACAATATTATTTCCAATGCATCCTGCACCACCAACTGTCTTGCTCCGGTTGCCAAGGTCGTTAACGACCAATACGGCATCAAGCACGGCATCATGACCACAGTGCATTCCTACACCATGAGCCAGCGTATCCTTGATGGCTCCCACAAGGATCTTCGTCGCGCTCGCGCCTGTGCCGTGAACATGGTTCCCACCACCACCGGTGCAGCCAAGGCCGTTGGTCTGGTCATCCCTGAGCTGAACGGTGTGCTGGATGGCATGGCCATCCGTGTGCCGACGCAGAACGTGTCCCTTGTCGATCTCGTTTGTGAACTCAACAAGTCCACCTCTGCCGAAGAAGTCAACGCAGCCCTCAAGGCAGCAACGACCGATTCCATGGGCTACACCGAAGAACCTCTGGTATCCCAAGACTTCATGGGCTCCACCTTTGGCGGCGTTGTTGATAGCAGCCTCACCCGCGTTATGGGTGGCACACAGCTCAAGCTTATCGTCTGGTACGATAACGAAGCCGGTTTCACTAACCAACTCCTGCGCCTGACCAAGAAGGTCGCCGGAATGCTCTAGATCGTTCTGACATAAATATATAAACCGCTCGGCATATGCCGGGCGGTTTTTTTGTTGTCTTTGAGTTGCTATGAAACGGTGTGGTGCCCTTTAAAAAAATGAATGTTTTGGATTGCCAAGGGGCTATTATAGGGTATAATGATCGTTAATTCATTAAACAATGTGGTTTACTGATATATTTATTCTGGATGATTGGCGGTAGCATATGGGGATATGTTCAATCAAAGCGACACGGTAGGGGAAGGTGTTGCAACGGTAAAGAAGGGGTATCTGATGAGTGGTACTTTTACATGTGCAGATGAGCAGGCTCAATCGATCTTCATGGTCCGTCAGCCGATCTTCACGCGCGAAAAAAATATTTGGGGCTATGAACTGATCACCAGTTCTGTGCCGAGCATGGCTGATGATTCTCAGGCCACTTGCCTCGCGGATTTTATTGCATCCTTCAAAAATTCTCTCTCTTCCATTGTCGGCGGCTTTGCGCCCGGACAGAAAATTGTGGTGAACATCACCAAAGAGAATCTGACGTGCGGTGGATCGGTTTCTCCTGATTGGGGCGACTGCATTTTCAATCTTTGCCACGATGCCATTGCTGCTCCTGAATGCGCAGAGTTCGTTGAGTTTGTGAAATCGGGTGGTGGTAGTGTGGCTCTGGATGGAGATGCCCAGCAGCATGCCTTTGATGGCCTTATGGATAAAAGTGATTTTATCCGGGTATCCCTGACAGATAAGACGCCGCCTGAAATTGTTGCCATGCGTAAGAAATACAAAGATTATCCTGGGCAATTCTTGATTCAGGGTGTGTCTGATTGGCAGTCTTTCGAGGGAACGCGCGCCTTGGGCTTTGACTTCTTTCAGGGATCGTTTTTTGCGGTACCGGAAATGTCAAAAGATAAGAATATTCCGGCAAGCGCTGTGGCCAAGATACAATTGATGAAAGAGATCAGCAATCCGGATTGCGAGATTGATGAACTGACCTCAATTATCGCATCAGATGTTTCCTTGAGTTATCGTATCCTGCGGTACATTAATTCTCCCTCATTCGGCTTGCGCAGCGAAATCAGTTCCATTCAACAGGCGTTGTCATTGCTTGGACTCAAGGAAGTGCGCCATTGGGCCATGGTAGTTGCCATGTCTGATCTTGATGCCTCACCAAAGGGCGAAGAATTGGGCTTTCGTGTCCTGCAACGGGCGCGATTTGTTAGCCAGCTTGCTGACAAGGTTGAAGGGTTCCCACATTCGTCAGATTCGATGTTCATGCTCGGCCTTTTTTCAAAGTTGGACGCCTTGTTGTCCACCTCCATGGATAAGGCGTTGGAAGACATTCCGCTCGATAGCGATATGCGAAACGCCTTGTGTGGTACCGTGAACGACTATCACGATTGGCTCCAGTTGTTGGAAGGCGTCGAGATGGGAGATTGGGGTGTTGCGAATGGAATTCTTGAAAAGTATGACATCTGTTTCGGGGTTGCAGCGGCAGAATATATGAAGGCGTCGTCATGGACAGCTATGCAATTGCCTGAAATGAAAAAATAAATTCTGAAATAACACAAAGAAAAGGCCGGACAGCATATGCTGTCCGGCCTTCTTCGTTTGTTCGAATAAAGGAACCTAGGCAGTGCCTTCAGCAGCCCGTTTATCATCCTTGAACAGCTTGTAGTTGATGGCGTCGACGACGGCCTGCCAACTGGCTTCGATGATGTTGTGGGAGACGCCCATGGTGGTCCAGCGTTCATGGCTGTCGCCGGATTCGATGAGGACGCGGACGAAGGAGGCGGTGCCGCCAGTGTCGCGCACAGCACCGGACAAAACGCGGACCTTGAAGTCGAGCAGGCGCACTTCGCTGAGCTTGGGATAGAATCGCTCAAGACCTTTGCGCAGTGCGCGGTCAAGGGCGTTAACAGGGCCCATGCCAGTGGCGGCGGTATGTTCCACCTCGCCCTGGACGTCCACGATGACTGTGGCCTCGGTGAACGGTTCGGGATCTTCTTCACGTTTGGAGTCGACCACGAAGAAGTTCTTGAAATTGAAATAGTTTACTTGTTTACCCATCGCCTGCTGCAAGATGAGTTCAAAGGATGCATCAGCCACGGAATATTCGTAGCCCATGCTTTCTTTCTGCTTAAGCTCTTTCAGCAGCGTATCCACGGTGGGATCATTTTTACCGAGTTCATAGCCAAGCTCTTTGGCCTTGAACAGGATATTGGACTTGCCAGCCTGGTCGGAGAGCAGGACCCGCTGTTCATTGCCGACGGAGCCGGGGACGATATGTTCATAGGTCCGCGCATCTTTGAGAATAGCGCTGACATGGATGCCACCTTTGTGTGCAAAGGCCGAGGCCCCTACGAACGGCTGGCGCATAAACGGGCGCAGATTGGCTGTCTCGCTGACGAAATTGGATGTCATCAGCAATCGCTTCATGTTCTCTGCGCCGATCGTCTCGATACCCATCTTGAGTTCAAGATTGGGGATGACAGAGCAGAGGTTGGCGTTGCCACAGCGTTCGCCGTAGCCGTTGATCGTACCCTGAACCTGCGTTGCACCCAGACGAATAGCTTCGATGGAGTTGGCAACCGCGACTTCGGAATCGTTGTGAGCATGAATACCTATCTCGGCATCGGGCAGGGCGGCCATGACGGCCTTGATTGCTTCGGATATTTCCCCGGTCAATGTGCCGCCATTGGTGTCGCAAAGAACCAGACGCGAGGCTCCGGCTTCGTACGCAGCATTGATCGCCTCAAGAGCGTAATCCGGATTGTGTTTGAAGCCGTCGAAAAAATGTTCGGCGTCGAAGATTACTTCATCTACGCGCTCGTTCAGGTAGCTGACGCTATTGGCAATGAGTTCGAGATTGCGCTCAAGTGGAATTCCGAGCGCCGTGGTGGCATGCATATCCCAAGTTTTGCCGAAAATGGTGATGACCGATGTTTCCGCCGCGAGTAGGGCGGCCAGATTCGCGTCATTTTCAGGCGTGCTCTTTGCAAAATGTGTGGAACCAAATGCCGTCAACTTTGCGTTCTCAAAGGTGTGGCTCTTTATTGTCTCGAAGAACTTCTGGTCGGTGGGATTGGACCCCGGCCAGCCGCCTTCGATGTAATGGATGCCCAGTTCGTCAAGCTTGTGGGCAATGCGGACTTTGTCCTCAGTTGTCAGATTGAGTTCTTCGGCTTGGGCTCCGTCACGCAGCGTGGTGTCGTATATCGTTACTTTTCTCATGATTACCTAAAGAGGTTCGCCATCCTCTAAATGGAAGGCTTTGTGAAGTGTGCGTACAGCCAGTTCGGTGTACTTGTCGTCGATCAGGCATGTGACCTTGATCTCGGAGGTGCTGATCATCAGGATATTAACGTTCTCATCGGCAAGCGCCTGGAATGCCCGTGCGGCCACTCCGGAGTGATTACGCATGCCGACGCCAATAATCGAGACCTTGGAGACATTGGGGTTGCTGTTAAGCTCCTCAAAGCCGATCTCGTATTGGAGTTTTTCCAGCGTCTTGATGGTCTGCTTCATGTCTGCACGAGGAATGGTAAACGTCATGTCGGTTTTGCCGTCTTTACTCGGGCTCTGGACGATCATATCGACGAGAACCTGCTCTTCAGCCAACGGGGAGAAAATTTGTGCGGAAACGCCCGGCTTATCCTGGACATGCACCAGTGTAATTTGAGCCTGATCCTTGTCGTATGCAATACCGGAAACGAGAACAGCTTCCATGGTTTCATCCTCCTTCGTGACTATAGTGCCCAGCTCATCGGTAAAAGTGGAGCGGACATGAACGGTTACATTATATTTTTTGGCAAATTCAACAGAGCGGATCTGGAGCACTTTCGCGCCCATACTGGCCATTTCCAGCATCTCGTCATAGGCGACGCGATCCATTTTACGGGCGTCTGAGCACATGTTCGGGTCAGTGGTAAAAACGCCGGGAACGTCAGTATAAATTTCGCAAACATCAGCATCGATGGCAGCGGCTAAAGCCACAGCCGAGGTGTCGGAGCCGCCACGGCCCAGAGTGGTGATGCGCATGTCATCGCCGCAGCCCTGAAAGCCTGCGACAACGAGGATGTCATATTCTTTGAGCATATCCACGAGCTTGGTCTCGTCAATGCTGACGATACGAGCCTTGCCGTGGGCGCAATCGGTCTGGATGGGGGCCTGGAAGCCGAGGACGGAACGGGCTTTGACGCCTTGCTGTTTGAGCAGCATGGCAAACAATGCGCAGGATACCTGTTCTCCGGTGGAGACCATGGAATCAACTTCCGCAGCATCAGGGGTGTCGGACCATTCGTCCGCTAGGGCGAGTAGTCGGTTGGTTTCACCGGACATGGCCGAGAGAACCACAATGACTTTGTTGCCTTCGCGATAGGGGCGAAGGACCTTCTGCATAACCTGACGCTGGCATTCGAGATTGCGGACCGAGGTTCCACCGAATTTCTGTACGACGATGTTCATTTGAGCTCTGTACTTTTACATGAAGTGTTTGAGTGTGGCACTCAGGGTATCAATCAATCCCTGAGCAGTCTTTCCCATTGCATTTAAAGTGAGGTTTCGTCCAGTGTTGGACGGGGTCCATTCAAGGAGAATAGCCTCGTCGGGCCACAATTTCCTGTCCAGAAACTGTGCCCATTCCACCACGGTGAGCGTTTTACGGTCTTCCATTTGTTCGAACAACGCATCATCAGGAGGCATGCCTTCCAGACGATACAAGTCGAAATGGGCCACCGGCGGCACCGTGGGATACAGGTTGAAAATATTGAAGCTGGGGCTCGAAACCTCCGCCATATCCGCGCCGGGCAGGGATTCAACCAAACCTCGGACCAACGTGGTTTTGCCTGAACCGAGGTCACCTTGCAAGAGCAAAGCAGGCGGAATCTCCGCTTCGGCTATGCTTTTGGCCAATAATACCCCCAATTCAAGGGTGGCGTCAGCGTCTTTGAGGCGGAGATTCAAACCCATCAATTATTCCAGCATTACCCTTGGAGAAGGGTTTTCAAAACGTCTTCCTTACCAACAACGCCGACGAGCTTGCCGTCTTCGAGGACTGGCAGGGTGTACAGCTTTTCGTTGGCCATCATGGTGGCGAGGTCTTCCATGTTCGTGTCCGGCGTGATGAAGATCGGGGCCGGGGTCATGGCATCAGCCACGGTGAGCGCGGCTATCTTCTTGACCTCCCGCTCCAGTTCATCGTGCGAAGACAGCGGGAAAACGCCATCGAGCAGAGTGAAGAACGAGGGCAGGGTGATCTTCTTCTGTTGGGCCACGAGGTCGGCCTGACAGAGGACACCCACTACTTCGCCGTTATCCACGACAGGAACGCCGTTAATCTTGTTGTCGATCAGCGTCTTTGCTGCGGTAGCAATGTCGGTCTCAGGAGCCAGAGTGATGCAGTCGGTGGACATAATGTCTTTGGCTGTTAGCATATGATATACCCCTTTGCCGCCAGTGGCAGCGTGTGTGCTATTTCAGAGGCAAGGTTGCCTCGCATGGGAAATTCGTCTCTGAGTATTCGTCCTGTCATTCCATGCCAGTATACACCCAGACAGGCTGCGTTGCGAGCAGTAAGTCCACGCGCCATGAGTGAAGCAATAACTCCCGCTAATACATCACCAGAGCCACCTACCGCCAGATTCGGTTCGGAGAACGGACTGAGGCAGGTCATGGTCGAGTCGGCAACCAGCGTTCCGGCCCCCTTGAGGACCAGCGTTGCGTCGCTCTTTGTGGCGAACGAAGTTGCGGCTTGCAGCCTATCTGCCTGAATTTCAGCGTTTGTAGCCCCGAAAAGTGTTGCCATTTCGCCGGGATGCGGCGTCAGAACAGTTGTCTCTGGAAGTTCGGCCATCATCTTCGGGAATTGGGCCAAACCGTAGAGTGCGTCTGCGTCCAAGACCGTGTGCGCGGGACACTCTGCAATAAAAACCTTGAGGAAATCAACTGTTTTCCTTGCTCTGCCCATGCCGGGGCCGACAACCAACGAATCGAACCGTGGCGCTTCATTCAGAAGATTCTTCGCCATGGCCGGAGTCCATTCGCTGCCTTTGCCCAGAGAAAGGGTCATGATGTCCGGCGAATTTGCTTTGACTGATTCGGCCAATCCACCGGGGCAGGCAATCGTCACCAATCCGGCGCCGCTGCGCAATGCGCCAAGGGCGGCAAGGTGTGGCGCGCCCGTTAATCCTTCGGAACCACCGACGATGAGAACGTGCCCGGCAGTGCCTTTGTGCATGTCGTGGGCAGGTGTCGGGATAAGTGCCATGATATCCCGTGAAATAAGATGATTGCGTACAGGATGAGCCTCTTGGATTTTGTTCGGAATTCCAATGGAGCGAACATGGAGCATACCTGTGAATCGGGAAACTCCGGGCATGGCAAGGCCGAGCTTTGCGGCCTGCAAAGTCACGGTAACGTCGGCCATGATTGCTTCGGGCTGTGGCATTCCGTTCAGAGCGTTCAGGCCGGATGGAATATCTATGGACAGTATGGATGCATTCTTCCCCATACGATTGATGGCGCGGATAAGCGTGAGGTAGTCCTCGCGGAGTTCACCCTTGAAGCCCGTGCCGAGCAGGCCGTCGATGATGATGTCTGGTTGAGGCAGGGTGTTAATATCGTGAGATGCGAGGTGCTTGAGCGGCACGTTGAGCTTTTGCGCCCACAGTAAATTTGTGCGGGTTTCACCTCGGTACTGCTTCTTTGGCTTGGTGTGAAAGACTGTGACGTCTGCGCCGAGGTCGATGAGGTGGCGGGCCATGGCAAATGCGTCGCCGCCATTGTTGCCTGATCCGGCAAAGCAGAAGATTTCCTTACCATCCACCGGGCCGAATTCGTCGAGAAGGACGTCCACACATTCGCGGCTGGCCGCTTCCATGAGTGTGACGCCGGGAATGCCGATGGTCTCAATGGTTTCGCGGTCCCATGTTGCCATCTCTTTAGGTGTGGGCAAAGGCAGGAACATAGTGCTCCTCAATTCGGGTTGCAGGTCCTAACCATCAAGTACCACGGTGGCGGCTGCGGTGTCACGGGAGTGAGTTAATGAAATGTGTGCTGACGTAACCCCGAGTTCTTCGCAAACCTCTAGGCCACGACCAAGAAACGTGATTATTGGCTTCCCATTCTCGGCATGGAGGATTTCAATACATTTGAAATGGACACCATCGGCAAAACCGGTTCCAAGCGCTTTGACTGCGGCCTCTTTGGCGGCAAACAGAGCGGCAATGCGCGGAACAGGGTGCTTCTTTGGCAACTCTTCAATTTCGCGGTCTGTGAGAATCTTTTCCACAAACCGTTGGCCGTGTCGTTCCCAGTTGTCCTGAATGCGATCCAGTTCAGTGAGGTCGATGCCGAGTCCTTTGATCATGGTAGCCTCTAGTCCACAAAGGTGCGGATGATTTCCGCCATGTCGCGCACGGCGCGGTCCAGGCCGACATAGATGGCGCGGGCCATGATGGCGTGGCCGATGGAGTATTCCTTGATGCCGGGGACATCTTTGAATGCCAGAACGTTACGGTAGTTCAAGCCGTGTCCGAGATTGACTTTCAGGCCGAGGTTCTGAGCGAGTTTGATGCCGTCGAGAATTTTGGCGAGTTCGACATTACGAGCATTAAATTCTTTGGCGTCAGCGTAGTGCCCTGTGTGGATTTCAATGAACTCCGTACCGGCGGCGCTGGCAGCTTCAATCTGTTTGGGATCGGCATCGATGAACAGGGAGGAGCGGATGCCCTTGTCGTGGAGCGGTGCGAGATAGTCGGCCAGTTCTTTTTCTCGGCCAACACAATTGAGGCCGCCTTCGGTGGTCAGCTCTTCGCGTTTTTCAGGTACCAGACAAACAAATTCCGGGTCGATGTTGAGGGCGATTCCCTGCATTTCTTCTGTGGCAGCCATTTCAAGATGCATACGGGTGTTGCAGGTCTGTTTGATCAATTCAACATCACGGTCCTGAATGTGCCTGCGATCTTCGCGCAGATGGACGATAATGCCAGTAGCTCCGGCCATTTCGGCCATGTAGGCGGCGGTGACAGGTTCCGGCTCAATGCCCATGCGGGCCTGGCGTAAAGTGGCGACGTGATCGACGTTGACTGCGAGTACTGGCATATATTCCTCCGAAAGGGTGATTACGTAATATCCCGATCAATTAAGCCTTCTTGAAATGAATGGCAACACTCGGTGAAAAATATCTTCTTACAGATTGTTGAGAAAGGTTCGAGTGCTAGGCGCAAAAAAAGCTCAAGACCGACGCGAACTTCCTGTTCGTTAGGGTTTGAGTTTTTTGCAGCAACGACGTAGCGGTAGCTCTTAGGCTGGCTCCTTCCAGTCTTAGAGATAGCGACAGCAGAGATATCGGGCCTTTATCAGCACTCTGTCCTTTCGCTGTTCAAGTTGACATGAAAAGCGTACTCAAGGTATCGGCTTCTCCAGAAAACGAATCGAACCTTTATTCGGAGATATATCTAAATGAATGTATGCATCGTCGGCACTGGCTACGTGGGCCTTGTTTCCGCCGCCTGTTTTGCCGAAATGGGTAACAATATTTTTTGCGTGGACGTTAACCCCAAAGTGGTTGAGAGCCTGAAAAACGGTAAGGTCCATATTTATGAGCCAGGGCTTGAAGAACTGGTCAAGCGCAACACGGAAGAGGGCAGACTGAACTTCACCACCGAGTTGAGTGAAGGTATGGCTGAATCCGACGTTGTTTTCATCACCGTCGGCACCCCGTGTGGCGATGATGGCAGCTGTGATCTCAAATACGTCGATGCCGTTGCCCGCGAGATTG
>JAFLJT010000067.1 GCA_022712855.1 Pseudodesulfovibrio sp.
CGACACGCCTCAAGCGCATGCGCCGTGAATACGTCTTCATGGCCGCCCGCCAGACCTATCCCGGCAGGCATCTTCTCGATACCCAACGGCGCGCCCTCGACGAATCACCACTCTCCGAGACAACCAACCCACTCTTCATGGCCGGCTGGCTCGCCTTTGCCGAAAACATGCTCGATGAACTCGGCTACCTGACAAATCCCATGGACCGACTCGTCCATCACCAGCGCGGACTCAGCCGGGCCGCCCTCGCCATGATCGATGCAGGACTCGCCGTCGGCGATCTCGATCAGGATAAATGCCTAACAATCCTCAAAGATGCAGGCTATTCCACAAAAGAATCTCTCAGCCGAGTACGCGCCATCCGACTCGCACCAGCCGGACGAGTCATGCCCATCCTCGGACTCCACGAGCTCAACACCCTCCGAGACCAGTCCGGCATGGACCTCGCCACGTTCTGCAAAGCAATATTTGCACACGGCCAGGTCCCTCTCTCCAGTCTCAGCGATTTGCTGAAAGCTTAGATTTAATTAGCCTCAATATTTTGTTTTGGAATGTCTCCGACGGCCCTACCGGGGGTCGCTTTCAGCGGGACCAAAGAACCCTTTGTAAAGGGTTCTCTGGACTCTCCTAAACTTTTTGTCGCGCCTAAGGGCGAAGCTGTGCGAGCGCGATAAGGCTAAGCGTCTTACCGCCGTGCCGGTTAACGGTTTGAGCCGAAAAAAGCGGTTGGTACTGTGTTCTACTTATTGGAACAGTATCTGCCGCTTTTTTCGGCTCAAACCGTGGGGGTTTTTTTCGGAGAAAACACATATAATTCTTAATTATGCCTTAACCTCAAATGAAGACACAACGAAAAGGCGCGTAACTTAACGTTACCCACCGCACGCGCGAATGCGCATATAAAAAGTTTGGAAGGGAGAGGGGATGGGGTAGGGGGCCGTGACCGAAGGGAATGCAACGCTGCACGAAGTGCTCCTGCTCGTAAGAGCAGGAAGACGCGAAGCGGCTTTAGTGGCCCGGAGGCATCTTCGCCTCCTCCTTACAACCCTGCTAGGTTGCCTATTTCGGAGAGGTGGGTGACTCGGGTGTTTTTTACTCGTTCGGAGAGCGTCTCGATTGTTTCGATATTATCGAGGAAATATTGCACGAGCTTGGCATCGAGCTTGCCTTCGTTCATTTCGAGCGTGAGGATTTTCATGGCCTCGCTCCGTGTGGAGGCGGGCTTGTAATGACGTTCCTGGGTCACGGCATCGTAGATATCGACTATGGCCATGAGTCGGCTTTGAATGAGAATATCGTCGCCAACCAACTTGTCGGGATAGCCGGAACCATCCATACGCTCGTGGTGTTGGCGGATGATGGTCAACATGTTGCTGTAGCCTTCCTGCAATGGGATATGCTGGAGAATACGTTCACTTTCTGCGGGATGGCGCTGGATTTCCTGGCGCTCCTCGGGAGTGAGATTGCCGTATTCGAGAAGCAGAACCTCAAGTTCATCTTCGTAGAGCAGGGGAAATTTGTCATCACCGATCTGCCAATCACGTTTTCCAAGTTCCCGAATTTCTTGCAGGGCCTCGGTATCAGGGCTCATGGTCTGATTCACGGCGTAGATAGTATTGTACGCTTCTTTCCAATCGAAATCTGATGTCTGCCCAAGGAGTTGGAAGCGGGCGCGGAGAACATCCATGCGGCGCTGCGGGAGCCGGGAGTTCTTGGTGAGGACGTCTTCCTTGATGCCAATTTTACCGACATCATGGAGAACACCTGCGTAGTAAATTTCGCGTAATTCTTCATCAGTGAAATGGACATCCTTGAACGAATTGTCCCTGCTGATCTGGTAGGCGTAGGCCACGGCCAGATGGGCCACGCGTTCGGAATGACCTGCGGTGAACGGATCCCGGGAATCGATGGCTTCTGCCAACGCTTGCAGGATGGCGTTCATCAATGTCTGGATACCTTCAAAGTTGAAGGCATTGGACACGGAAATACCGGCGACTGAGGCGAGCGTCGCAAGACTTTTGCGGTGCGCTGCTTCAAAGAGCCCCTTGTTCTCTGATGCGAGGATGAGCATGCCTTCTGTTCGGTTAGGCGAAACGATGGGGATAAGAGCCATGGACCCGATACCCGGCACTTCGTTCTGCCAGCGGGTGTCCTTGGTCAGGTCGTTGACGATCTCGCCCTTGCCACCTTCTGCGACCTGATAAAACAGATCACTGTCGCCCATGTTCTGCGGACTGGAATCAAAGGGGAAGCCAAACTGGACGGCGAGGCGGAAATTGTCGCTCCCCGGTTCGGAAAGAAAGATCATACCGAGTTCGCCGGGGTAATTCTCGCGCCGACACTCATTAATGAGTGCCCCGACCACGTCACGCATTCGCAGCGATGTGTTGATAATCGGCACCGAACGATGCAGCAGAGCCAGTTCGCGATATTTCGACAGGGCCTCCTCGGCGATGGAGCGCCGGGCGCGTTCCATATCGATGAGTTCCTGAATAGCATATGTGGTGAATTTAAGAAGTCGTTCGTAACCAACGAGTTGTTCTTCTGAACAGTCGGCTGGTACCCGCATACACACATGGCCGCCATGAATAGCATCAAACTGCAAGACCGCCCGCAACACGTCAGGCTGCGTGACGCCAAAGCCCTCCATGGACTCGGCACCCTCGACGATGACAATTTCGCCCTCATAGGCGATGGCGTACGGGCATTTCCCTTCTGCAAGCTCAAACGCTTTGCGGAGGAAATTGCGCAGCACACCAGGACGTATATATTTTTTCAGCGGCGTCATAAAGGGGCGTATTGCCTAACTTAGAGTTCCAGTAATTCTTTGGAAACTTTCAGAATTTCATCAGGATCAAAGGGCTTGGTCATGTACATTTTTGCACCCAACTCAAGTCCCTGTTTGCGGTCTACTTCCTGCCCCTTGGCAGTGAGCAGGATAATCTTGACGTCATTGAGTTCAGGATCGTCCATGACGATGCGACACACTTCATACCCATTCATCTTGGGCATCATGATGTCCAGAAAGATAAGATCCGGGTGTTCACTACGAATGAACGCCAACCCTTCCTCGCCGTCCGAGGCAGTTAACAGTACCACATCATAATCATCTTCGAGCTCTTCCAAAGTCTGCTCAAGGAGCATTTTGATGTGGACCTCGTCATCGACGATGAGGATTTTCTTGGGCATTATGTAACTCCTTAAAAATCAGATAAAAACACAATCATGTACAAATCAGACAGGACTTATTTATCTATGCCACAAAACATAGCAGCAGCGCAATTGCGAGCCTATTATTATTCAGATTTATCCTGCCCGGCAATGACCGGCAAAATGACCACTGCGACATCTGGTAGCCGGGTCAGCAATTCAACATCGATCTTGTCATCCAACTCCGCAGGGATGAAGATAGTTCCTTTGAACCCCTTCTCTACATGTTCCCAAATGGCTTCAGGATCACAGTACGTAGCATTTTCAGGACTGATAACCATCAGTTTATCCAACCCCGCATCTTCCTTGTCTCCCAGCACCATGCAGGACCGACGAATATCCTTTTCCAACAACAGAGCGCGGGTAACCTCCACCAGTCGGACATCGTCTACTGGTTTAGTCAGGGCCACATCACCACCCGCGACTACACCGTCCGTCAATGCTGACAGGACGAGAATTGGTATATGTCGAGTGAATGGGTTATTGCGCAGGCATTTGATAGCCGTACGGCCATCCATGCCAGGCATCATCAAATCCATGGTGATCAGGTTGGGCATGCGGTCGCGAGCCATTTTTACGGCTTCTTCACCATTAACAGCCACCTCGACCCTGAATCCTTGGTCCTCGAATACCTGCCTGAGGTAACGATCCAGTATGGGATCGTCGTCCACAACCAGAATAAGCGGCGCCAGGTCGGCCTCACCATTATCACTCACAAGCATGGTTGAATCCGGCTTGGGCAGAATTCTGACACACTCATCAGAGGTCTTTGTATCTTCGGAACGAATAGAAGCAGCCGGGATGGAGAAAAAGAAAACACTGCCGTTGCCCGGCTCACTCTCTGCCCAGATTTCGCCTTTGTGGTGTTCCACAATCTGGCGGCAAATAGGCAGGCCGAGTCCCGTTCCGGTCGGCTTGTCGGTCAGCGTATCGCCCACCTGCTTAAACTTGTCGAAAATTTCATGGAGTGCATCTTCGGAGACGCCAATGCCTTTGTCGGCCACGGAAACCAACACGTTTTCCCTGTCCATATGGGCGCGACAAATGACCGGGCCTTCTCTAGTAAATTTCACGGCGTTTGAAATAAGATTAACCATAACCTGGACCAAACGACTGCGGTCTCCGCGGATGGGCAAGAGTCCTTCTTCCACATCGGAGACAACCTCAATACCCCTGTGTTTCCATACCCCTCGGGTTGAGTCCACAGACTGGCGCAACACATCAGCCATGAAGACGACCTGATCACGCCATTGGACCTCACCTGCTTCCATCTTGGCGATGTCGAGAACATCGTTAATCAGTTCGGTCAGACGTTCAGCTTCGGTGACGATAATCTCCATGTTCTCCTGAACCTGAACAATGGGCCGCTCCAGATCCGCGTTTTTTTCCAGAGCAGGGAAAACAGTCTGATCGAGTTTCTTCTTGATGATCTTTGCAAAACCAAGAACCGAGGTCATGGGCGTCCGCAATTCGTGAGAAACGGTGGAAATAAAATCGGTCTTGAGCTGATCCAATTCCTTTTCGCGAGTAATATCGCGCACCAGAATAACGCCCCCGAGACACTGTCGGTTCGGTTCAGTGATGCAGATGGATGAACCCACAGCTTTACCGATCCTGCCTCGTGACAGGGGAATCTCAGCCGACTGGACATCTGCATCACACATGCGAATGGCCTCAGACAGCTCGGACACTTCACTGGGGAAGACATCATTGGCCGCAAAACCAACATACTCTTTGTCACCAAGATCGAAAAATTCACGCATACCGGGATTGATGACTGTAATACTCCCGGTGGGGCTGACCACCAGCAGACCGTCGGCAAGGTTATCGATAATGGACGAGAGGTAGACCATGTGTTCACGCAGGTCGCCCGTCGCTTTGGTCACTTCGGATTCCATATAAGAAAACAGGCTCGCCATTTCCTGAGCCATGGAACTCATGGTCCGCCCGAGCACACCTATCTCATCACTGGATGTGAGTTCAATGGTTGCAGAAAAATCATGGGCCGCCAGTTTTCCCGCATACTCGGTCAACTGCGTCAGGGGACGAGAAATTCGATTGGTCACAAAATAGAGGATGCCGACACAAAAGATCAAAATGGAAAACAACAGGATCTGCATCTTGATGATGGACGCCCAGAAATATTTCATGATGAGTTCTTTATCCATGCCCACATGAACATACCCGGCCACACCGGCTAAAACCGGCTGGCAAATGTCGAGAATCCGGCCCAAATGCTCAACGTCAACTTCGTCCACTCGCAGACCAAACTTGCTCTGGTGCAGGGTGTGCAACCGGGGCGGCATTTCTGGCACAAAGGTGTGAGAAACGACCATCTTGTCGGCGTCCATGACGAAAACATAGGCCACGCCTTCGATTTCCAGATACTGGTCAATCATGGCCTGAACCGTGGCGGCATCGCGGTTGAGCAGAATTTCCTGACTGGCCCCGGCAATAGACTGGGCAATGGCCGAGCCTTTGCTCAAGTATTCTTCAGTCATGCGTTCGTACAAAATGTACGCCGTCAAAGCGGACGTCAAAAGAGATATGAGGCCGAACAAGGCCAGGGCGAGCAACCCTGTCTTCTTGAATATGGACATTGTCCTTACTTGCGCCATGCTTCCCACTGCTCCTCAACTACATGGACGAATGAACCATCTCTGACTGTGGTGAAGTAGACCCGATCCAATCCCTGATGATTATCAGGGCTGAAACTGACGTTGGTCTTAATGCCCAGATCAATATCGTGCAAAGATTCTGCGGCCCCAGCCAAGCCAAGTTCCGGCGATTCGTCCAGCCGTTTCAGAATGACGGCCATGACCTTTGAATTAAGAAACCCTTCAAAGCCGGTAAAGCTGTACTTGAGCGGCTTGTAAGAAGGATCTGCTTCCGAAGGCGGGGCAGGCTGCATGGTATCCATGAGCGCCCGGTATTCACGCACTGCAGGCAGACTCAGGTCTTCATAACTCGGTACCACCTGCGTATTTATGAGATTTTTTGTGTAATCAAAACCGTTGTCCGCTCCGGCCTGCTGGAGCAGTGCCAGCATGTTTTCGCTGCCCACAAAGGAAACATTGGCGATGGGGACATTCAATCCCATATCGCGGGCATCACGAACAAATGCGGCACACGCCGCGTATGACCCAATGGACAACACCACATCTGGCCGGGAGCGCTGAATGATGCGCACCTGTTCCTGCATGGACTTGTCAAATTCGGTACCACGCCGATAGGTGGCCTCGCCCGAAATATCCCGTCCGAAGGTAGCCAGAGCTCGCTTGGCACCGTCCCATCCACTGCGACCATACGCATCTGCCTGATAGAAGACAGCCATGCGCCGAAGTCCCAGCTTCATGAAACGATTGACCAACTCGGCCAGCTCCTGACGATAGGATGCCCGCAGGTTGAATACGTATTTGCTGTAGGGTTCCTGACGCTGCGGTTCAGCGCCCGTGAAGGGGAAAAAGAGCAATTTGCGATTGCCGGGATACCCTTTGAGCAAAGGTAGAATGCGTGTGACAGTCGGCGTGCCTACATAATTGAACAGGCAGCTAATGTCGTTCTGTCTCATCAGGGAGATGGTGTTTTCAATGGCCGGATCAGGCTGATATCCGTCATCCATCGTTTCCACCACAACAGGCTTGCCGTTGATGCCGCCCTGCTGATTGAGATCATTAAAATATGCTATGGAGCCGCGATAGAGTTCGATACCCAGACCGCCACTGGGGCCGGTAAACGCAGCAGACATGCCGAGCGTGTACGAACCGTCAGCACAGACCTGTCCCGGCATTGCCAACAACAGAAGAAACACACCTGTCCGCAACAGAAATCGCAACACTTGTCTCACTATGAAAAATCTTCGCATACAACCCCTTGTACATCTCATTACCCCTCATAAAAAGGGAGAAGATGTCGAACGGTAGCATGATGTGCACGTGTTGAGAAGGTGTTTATATCGACTATCCCATTAAATACAAACAATGAAAACTGGCTGTAAAATCAGGATAAAACAGTGGGTTCTGGCGACGGTAACAGCAGCACTTGTACATGCTGTATGTCACAAACGCGTTTGAGGTCCACGGTGTCGGCCAAGGATTCCGGCACAACGACTGTTCCCTCGAAACCATTCTCGAGCATCTGCCACATCTCGTCTTCGGAACACCGGGTAATATCCTCACCGCATAGGCTCGGCAATTGGCAGGACTCAGGGGTGACTCCATCGTTTAATGCGATGACGGGCCTGGATGGTCCATCCTCGCCCAAGAGGGCATGAACCGCCCCAATGAACGCATCACCGTTCACAGGCTTGAGCAAAGTCGCGTCACCGCCTGCGGTATGGCAGTCACTGGCCACTGACACCACAAGAATGGGAATGTCCTTGAAATTTTCATCACCTCTGAGCCGCTGAATGGCCGTCCGCCCATCCATGCCCGGCATGAGGATATCCATAGTAATAAGAGCCGGGCGTCGCTTGGCTGCCAAAGTGAGCGCCTGCTCTCCATCGGATGCCGTTCGCACACCGTATCCCGCTTTTTTCAGGACCATGGAAAGGTAATCTCGGGCGGCGCTGTCATCGTCAACGACCAGCACCAACGGCCTGTCAGCGGGTTCGGTCGGCGGCATGACGATATGAATTTTCGTCCCTCGACCGCGTTGGGACTCAGCCCAGATTCGACCCCCGTACCGCTCCACAATCTGGCGGCAAATGGCGAGCCCAAGCCCGGTTCCAGCCGGTTTCTCGGTCAGGGTATCGCCCCGTTGTGCCTGATGGAACTTGTCGAAAATTTGCTCGATATAGCGAGGATCAACGCCCTGTCCGGTATCTTCCACACAGACGTGGACCATACTTTTCTCATCGAGGAACAAGTCCACTGCCACTTCACCCACTTCGGTGAACTTGGCAGCATTACTGAACAGATTAATCAACACCTGATGCAGACGATCCGGGTCAGCATGGACCAACGGCACCACATCAAAGCGACGAATGGTCAATTTGACATGCGGCTTGGGCGTAAACAGTCCACGGGCAGCGGAGACTGCCCGGTTGATGGCTCCGGCCAAATCCACTTCCGTGAATCGCCAATCATCCTGCCCGGACTCGATGCGGCTCAGGTCGAGCACGTCATTAATGAGCCGGGTCAGCCGTTCGCCTTCGCTCCCGATAATGTCCAGATTACTCTGGATGCGTGTTCCCAGACGCTGGACTTTTTCTTCGGCTGCCAGCGGCATAAAATTGCGAGAAAAATCGCGCTTGATGATTTTGGAGAATCCGAGCAATGACGTCAGCGGAGTCCGCAGTTCATGGGAGACTGAGGAGAGGAACGCGGACTTCAATTCGTCCAGTTCACGGAGCCGTTCATTGGCGCGCTTAAGCTCCATGGCCTTTTCCACCAACACCTTGGTGCGCTCGCGGACCAGATCTTCCAGATCGGAATTTATAGACGCCAGATCCTGCACCGTCCGCTTTCGCTGGGTAATGTCAGCCATGATGACGACGACTTCACCGCGTCCGGTGCGGTAGGTCTTGATCAACATCCAGCGCCCATCACTCAAAGGCTCTTCCATGTGCGGGCCGGGGTTGCGATGCTGTGACAAACGCTCATGCACCCATTCATCTTCCCTGCCCAGCGCATTCACAAACAAGCCGCTATGCGCATAGGTCTGGAGCATGCTTTCAGCAGAAATGCCGAGAACAATAGCGGAAGATTGATCGCCTGCAAGTTCGTGCAGCTTGCGGTTGGCAAGAATCAGTCGCTCGCGCTGATCGTACAGCAAAAATCCTTCGGAAATTGAATCGATAGCTTCTACCAGACGGTCACTGGCAGCAGCGGCCTTACCTTCCAGATTATTCACCAGATTGGTAATACGTACGGCCATGGAGTTGATGGAATCACCCATCTTGCCAATTTCATCATCCCCTTGGATAGTAGCCCGGGCTTCCAGATTCCCCAGACTCAATTCATGGGCAGTATCGCTCAAACGAACGACATTTTTCACAATGGTCCGGTTGAGAACCCAGATGATACTTGAGGCCAGAATAAGGGCAAAAAGAACAGACAGCACCAAAACCCATTTGATGAAGACGTTGGATCGGGCGATCTCAAGATGCGCGTTGCGCGCTCCATCGGTGGCGGAAATGGCAAGCTGACGCACCAACGATGTCAGGCGGAGAAATTCTCCATCCATCTCACCCGTTTTGCGTTCAAAGGCGCGGTTGTCCGCTCCCGTGCTCGCAGCCAATTCTACCAACTCGCGAAAATGTTCTGAATACCGCTCAATGGCCAAGTACAACTCGTTGAGCCGGGCAGCGGATTTATACGAGTCCTGCTTGTCCACGCTGAACCGTTCCATATCCTGAAGCCAGGCCACGTTGCGCCCTGCTTCCCCCAGTCGTGCGGAGAATTCACGGGCATAAACAGTGCGGGCACCGTCCACGCCGAGGTCTCTGAGACGCAGGGAAAAATCACGTTCAGCCTGTCTGGCCAGTTGCAATCGGGAATCGACTTCAAGGGCAAGGCGCTGCATACGCATGGAGTCAGCAACGATGTCACCCGCCTTGCTTTCAAGCTCACCAAGCGCCCCGAAGCCGACTGCGGCAACAAAGAGAATAAGGGCGAACATAGAGCCAAGCGCTGCCGCAAATTTGCGGACAACAGGCAAGGAACGCCAACGTATTTCGATATATTCTAATGGATTCATATGTTTTGACGTCAGAGGACCATCACCGTATTCACCGCCAGGTTCCACGCGGCTCTCTGTATCTCGTCTCCCCTTGTATAATAAGCTGGAAAATGCCGAAACATTGCCCAATGCAACACGGCCCTAGTCCATTATATAATGAATGTCCAGCCATGGCGATTAACTGGCAGCCACTTTTGCAACAACATGAAATCACTGCACAGCAAAAAAACGCACAGCGCCAAGTGTAACTTTTTTCTGCTAAATATTGCCACTTAAAAGTTTTTCGGGGCGTTTGAAGCTGTTTTTTCTTGAGAGTGCTGTAGAATTGTTCACTGGGTAGGCGCGAAAAAAGTTCAAGACCGATGCGTACTTCCTGTACGTGAGGGTTTGAACTTTTTGAAGCAACGACGCCAGTGGGCAATTATGCAGCACTCTCACCATGAGGGGTTGCCAAGCCGGAATATGTGCAGTAATTCCATTACCGCGCCTACGTTGTTCGGCGCTGAACCAATTTTGACGAATTCTCTTTGAATCGAGATACTTTATAATCAGGAGTTCGCACATCATGTGTGGTATCGCCAGCTTCTTAAGCAACCGCCATTGGGCCGAGACACCGGATACAGGTTGGATCGACACGCTCAATGCCTCTTTTTCTGCCGCCGTCACAGGTAATGATCTTATGGACGCCAATGCACCGCTGGGTGATCTGGCTGACCATTTTTACGATCTCATGGCTTTCGGGCTGCACATACAGCTTGTGGCCGACCCGGCCATCAAGGCGACGCTGTCCAGCATCCGTGACTCCATCAAGAAGCTGCGCAACGCCGCAGCCGTCAAGCTGGAACAAGGCCCGCGCACCGATGAACTCGAAGCATTGCGCGAACAGCTCGATGACTACCTCTGGCAGATCGATCAGGAAGTCTTACAGAATGTAGACCGCACTCTAGCGCTCATGCCTGCGGACTTGAAGCCCAAGGCTGATGCCCGCGACCGCCACTTTCTCGCATGGGGCACCGAGCAGGTTCTCGAATCCATCGACAAGCTTGAAGTCCGAGGCCGCGACTCCGCTGGCGTGGCTGTTGCCTTCATCCTGCCCAAAGGTCAGGACCCGGAACTTGCGTTCAGCAAAGAACAGAAAGCCGAATTTTGTGACCGTTGTTCCATCAACAACGCGGACACCCGCCAAGTGCTGGTCCGCAAACTCGACGACGGCCGCATAGCGTGTCGTTTCCTGTACAAGGTAGCGCAGCTCGTCGGCCAACTCGGTGACAACGGCGCTGTCCTGCGTGACTTCATCGTCAACGACAGCCTGCTTTGGTCCATGGCCGAAGGGCTTGAGACGCTGAACATCATCGCCCACACCCGCTGGGCATCCAACGGCATCATTTC
Organism: Pseudodesulfovibrio sp.; assembly: GCA_022712855.1. Lineage (GTDB taxonomy): Bacteria > Desulfobacterota > Desulfovibrionia > Desulfovibrionales > Desulfovibrionaceae > Pseudodesulfovibrio. Next base: position 11,281 of record JAFLJT010000067.1, read on the forward strand.
CGTCCCCAACTGCCACCCCGTCGATGGGTTGGTCGAAGGCGACGTCTCCACCGGTCTGGAGAAGACCATGTTCGTCCTCAACGGCGACGTGGATAACTACCGCACGCTGGTGGAAGAGACGGTCATCTCCAAGGGCGCATACATCCCGCCCGTCATCTCCACGGACGCCAAGATTCTGCCCGTGCTGTTCCATCTGGACGCACCGGAAGAAGAGAACGCGGAAGAGCGTTTCCGTTCCGTACTCAAACGGTGCGAAGGTTCGCTGGCCGTGGTCATGCAGAACCTGTCCAATTTCGATTCACAATTCCTGGCCCAGAAAGGGTCCGGCCAAAGTTTCAACCTTGGCAAAACCCAAGACGGCTGGCTGGTGGCAAGCGAGGCTTACGGCATGGCCGCACGTGCTCGTTCCTCCTATCCCATCTCCGTACATCGTCAGGGCGGTGTTTCCGTCATCCTGCGCGACGACGATCCGGCGGACGCCGTTCCCATGGCCCGCTTCCTCGACTCGGGCGAAGGCGTTCCTCTCAAGCCAGAGGTCATTGAAATTTTCTCCCGGGACATCTTCCGGGGTAAATACAATCACTACATCGAAAAGGAAGTCCACGAAGCTTCCGGTTCCGTGCGCAACACCCTGCACGGTAAATATCTCAGGAAAAATGGCACCGTCACCTTCCTGCCCGAAGGATTCGGCAACGGCCCGGCTCTCGTAGAGCGCATCAAGGGCGGCGACACACCGATCAAGCGCATCATCTGCGTCGGTCAGGGAACAGCCGCCGTGGCAGGCATGGCCGTGGCCCAGTTGCTCCGGCGCACCCTCAAGGGCAGCGGCCTGACCATCGAAACCTACACTGGCTCCGAGCTGGTCGGTTTCCTCGGCGACGAACGTATGGACGACGTGTTCCTGATCCCGGTCTCCCAAAGCGGAACCACCACGGACACCAACCGTGTTGTGGACCTCTGTCGTGATCGTGGCGCGTGGGTTAACTGTATCGTCAACCGACGCAACTCCCCGCTGGTCCAGAAATCCGACTCCTATATCTACACATCCAATGGCCGCGACGTGGAAATGGCCGTGGCCTCCACCAAGGCGTTCTACTCGCAAGTGGCGGCAGGCAAGCTGCTCTCCTTATGGCTGGCCGATGTACTCGGCACCATGGACGCGGCAGCTATCGCCAGCGAAGTCGATGCTCTGGAAGCATTGCCCGACGCCATCGATAAGGTTCTCGAAACCAAGGAAGCGATTGGCGAAGTGGCGAAAAAGTACGCCCCCGTGCATCGCTACTGGGCGTTGGTCGGCAACGGTGCCAACTGTATCGCGGCACAGGAAGTGCGCATCAAGCTTTCGGAGCTGTGCTACAAATCCATCCCGTGCGACGTCACCGAGGACAAGAAGCACATCGACCTGTCCACCGAGCCGCTGACGCTGGTCATGGCATCTGACCTGCCAGAGATGGTGGTCATGGATACGGTCAAGGAAACAACCATTTTCAAGGCGCACAATGGTTCGCCCATCGTGTTCTGCGCCGAAGGCGAAACCCGTTTCGACGCCGTGGCCGAAGCGACCATCAAGGTCCCCCGCGTTGGCGGCGGCCTCGACTTCCTGCTCGAAACCGTGGCCGGACACTGGTGGGGCATCGCCGCCGCCAAGGCCATCGACGCCCATGCCGAACCGTTCCGCACGGCCCGCATCATACTCGCCGAGATGGTCGAAGATTCAGCCAAATGGGATCGCAACGCCCTCCTCGTCCAGCTGAATAAATGCGTGGACCGCATCGCATCCGGCGCAACAGACTCGGCCCTCCCGGCCCGCGCCTCTGCCGCTCTAGCAAACTACATGCTCTGGCTGGTCAACCAGTCCACAGACATCTGCGCATCCGAAGCGCGCATCCCGGATATCCTCACCATCCTCAACAAGGCCATCGAGGAAATGACCCGCCCCATCGACACCATCCGCCATCAAGCCAAGACGGTGACAGTTGGTATCAGCAGGCCACAGGGATAACTAGACTGTGGGCGAGTAATAAAGTTCTTAAGTGAGTAATAAAGTTCTTTAGCAAGTAATAAAGTTGTTAAGTGAAGCCGCTTCTGGTACTCGTATAACGAGCAAACTAGGAGCGGCTTACTCATGGCGAAGAAAAAGTACTCCCACTCAGAGGCAACATTTC
>JAFLJT010000313.1 GCA_022712855.1 Pseudodesulfovibrio sp.
AATCATGAGCGAAAATAAACGTATTCTTTCTGGCATGCGGCCTACTGGCCCTCTTCATCTTGGTCACTACTTCGGCGTCATCGCCAACTGGGTTAAGCTCCAGGAAGACTATGACTGCTTCTTTTTCGTGGCCGACTGGCATGCGCTTACCAGCGAATATGCCGATCCTAGAAAGATCAAGGGTTTTGTCCCTGGTCTGGTCAAGGATTGGGTCGCTTCCGGGCTTGATCCGGAAAAGTGCGTCATCTTTCAGCAGTCCATGGTCAAAGAGCATGCCGAACTGCACCTGCTGTTCTCCATGACCACGCCGTTGGGCTGGCTGGAGCGTTGTCCTACGTATAAGGAACAGAAGACGCAGTTGGCTGAGAAGCAGCTGAATACCTACGGTTTCCTTGGGTATCCTGTGCTTCAGGCTTCTGATATCCTTTTGTACAAGCCGTGCGCTGTGCCTGTTGGTAAAGACCAGCTGCCGCACCTGGAACTGACCCGTGAGATCGGCCGTCGCTTCAATCATCTGAATAATACTGAATTGTTCCCGGAGCCGGCTGACATGCTCACCGAGGAATGCAAATTGCCCGGTCTGGATGGTCGCAAGATGTCCAAGAGCTATGGCAACTCCATCATGCTTTCCGAGCCTATCGAAGACCTTATGCCCAAATTGCGTAGCATGAAGACCGATGAAAATCGTCTGCGTAAGACTGATCCGGGCGAACCGAATATTTGTAATCTCTACCCGTATCACAAGCTGATGACCGATGCGTCCAAGCTGCCTGCGATTAAGGAAGGTTGCCGTAACGCGACTTGGGGTTGTGTGGATTGCAAGAAAGTACTCAATGATTCCATGGAAGCTTTCCTTACGCCGTTTCAGGAACGTCGTGCAGCATGTACCGATGAGCGCGTTGCGGAAATCCTTGAGGCTGGTAACAAAAAAGCCCGTGAATTTGCCGTCAAGACCATGGATGAAGTCCGTGGCGTTCTCAATTTCGACTTTTAATTCGAGGCCGTTTTCATGTATTCCCGATTGGGGGAGTTTCGGCCATCACGCATAGCATCAGAGGAGTCATCATGACCGCACAGCAAGGTAGCACTGTTAAAGTTCACTATACTGGTACCCTGAAAGAAGACGGAAGCCAGTTCGATTCCAGCGACGGTCGCGAGCCTCTGGAATTCAAATTGGGTGACGGCATGGTCATCGCCGGATTTGAGAAAGCCGTTATCGGCAAATCCGTTGGCGATAAAGTTGATGTCGTTATTGAGCCGGATGAAGGCTACGGCACTCCCAATGAGCAGCTGGTATTTGAGGTTCGTAAAGAGCAGCTTCCTCCCAATGTTGAGTTGGAAGAAGGCATCATGCTTGAAATCCGCACCGAAGACGGCAGCCCTGCCTATGTTCGCGTCACCGCTTTTGACGACGATATGGTTACGTTGGACGGCAATCACCCGCTGGCAGGCAAAACGCTCTGCTTTGCAATTGAGGTCGTGGAAATCGCTTAAATAATTAGTGATTGATTAATTCAAATACACTTTCCGCCCCTTGCTGAAACCGGCCGGGGGCGGTTTTTTCTTTGTAGTATACGTATCAGGATAAATGACATGAGTATTTCCAAACGTTGTAGTGAGATGACCCCGTTTCTGGTCATGGAAGTTCTTGAAGCCGCACAAGCCATGGAGCGTGCCGGAGAATCAGTTATTCACCTCGAAGTGGGTGAACCTGACTTTGATACCCCGGATTGCGTGAAGCAGGCGTCGTGTCGGGCCTTGGACAAAGGGCACACGCACTACACCCATTCGCTCGGTATTATTGAGCTGCGCGAGGCCATCGCCGAGGACTACAAGAAGCGGTATAACGTGGATGTTGACCCGGCCAATATAGCTATTACGCAGGGCACCAGCCCGGCCATGCTCGCGCTGTTCTCGGCTATTCTTGAAGCGGGTGACAAGGTCATCACCTCTGATCCCTGTTATGCGTGCTATGACAATTTCATTACCTTTGCGGGCGCTGAGCCAGTCAAGATTCCGGTGAGCGAAGACGACTCTTTTCAGTACCGCGTCTCCGCCATTCGTGAGGCGCTGGATGAAAAAGTCAAAGCGATCCTCATCAATTCCCCGGCCAACCCGACGGGTACGCTGTTGTCTGCCGAGCGAATGCAAGCCATTGCCGATCTGGCGGAAGAGAAGAACCTCTGGGTCGTATCCGATGAGATTTACCATGGGCTGGTTTACGAGGGGAAAGAACATTCCATTCTCGAATTTACAGATCGCGCATTTGTGTTGAATGGGTTTTCCAAGCTTTACGCCATGACTGGTTGGCGGCTTGGTTACCTTATCGCGCCCCCGGAATTCATTCGCACTTTGCAGATCGTTTGCCAGAACTTCTTCATCTCGGCCAACACCATGGCCCAGTGGGGTGGGGTGGCTGCGCTCAAGGAAGCGGATGCGGACGTGGCGCGGATGAAAGAGATTTACAACGAACGGCGCGTGTACATGCTCGAACGCCTGAAAGGCATGGGCTTTGTTATCAAGCATGATCCTACTGGCGCATTCTATGTGTTGGTGAACATGCGTCATTTGGCAGCCAAGTTCGATGGTTCATCGCTCAAGCTTGCGTACCACATTCTGGAAAATGCGAAGGTCGGCGTCACACCGGGTATTGACTTTGGTGAAGGGACCGAAGGGTTTATCCGTTTTTCCTATGCCAATTCCATTGAAAATATTGGTGAGGGGATGAATAGGCTTGAGGCGTATTTGAAAGAATTCCATGGCTAGTCAGATCAATTTGTACAAAAAAAGCCCTCGAGAAATCGAGGGCTTTTTTTTGTTGTATGCTAGTGGATTAGTTGTATCTATTTAGTATCTCGTGCAGCTTTCCGTTTTTCTTCATCTCTTCAAGTTTGGCGTTAAAGGCATCAATGAACGGTTGCCAATCTCCTTCTTTGCTGAAGGCGTAACGGTATCCGGCGCTGTCGAATGGCGTTTCATCCATGACAAACCGCTCTGGTCCGAGGTCCGGGCGATTGCGAAACAACCACTGGGTTTCGGTGCGGTTGACCAGCGCTGCATCAACTCGTTCGCGGGCAACCAACTCAAGCATGGCAAATGGGGATACAACAGCGCGTCGAATGATTTTATACGAAGCGAAATGTGGTTCAAGAGCTGGGTATACAAAACCATCCATGGCAGCCACTGTTTTCCCGTAGAGTTTCTCCGGTGTTGTGTAATGAAGGGGCTTGTTTGCCGGGTAGATCATTACATCTTCATTGACCATGAATGGTTCGGTCCAGAGATACATGTCCGGATGCTTGACCCACTCTTTGGCTTTGGCATGGACATCCACTTCGCCCTTGTCGAGCATCATCCAACCACGTTTGTTGGGCAGTCGTTTGGTTTCAACTGTATAGCCCAAGGGAGCGGCTACCGCCGTGAGAACATCTATCAGCACGCCGCCACCGGGAAATTTTGGGTCATCAATGAGATAGGGGGGCCAGTCTGTGTCAGGGATGAACATGACGATGGTTTTGTCCTCAGCAAAAGCCTTTGCCGGGAAAGAGCCAAAGGACAAGCATGTGCTCAATAATATGAGAGCGAGGATGAGAACATGTGGGCGATAGGTGATCATGTTTATCATTTGTTACATGTTTTTTCGGAACTCTCCAATAATTGGTAGATGACTCTCTGTAAATCAATATGAACTATTGTTGAAGTAATTATTTATCTTTGTTTATTGTTGTTTTGTTCTGCGTTTGCCGATATTTCCCATATATCCCATTGTTATTGCCTTTTCATTCTACATCCACTACATTTTCTAGACAATCTCACGAAATAATCCCCGTGAATGGGGTAAACGTATGGAGGCGCCGTGCGTCACATCATAGTCTTGTTTGCACTGCTGGCCGTTATGGCCATGGCGGGTTGTTCAAAACGTATATATTCCACGCCACCGACGTCTTCCAGCTCGTCTTCTGGCTCATCGACACAGTCTGCGAAGCTCCCCAAGGGATTTGATCCAAAGACCAATCCGTACACCGTCATGGGCGAGAGGTATTATCCGCTCAAAAGTGCGGCCGGGTATGATGAAGTGGGCAGGGCTTCCTGGTACGGCAAGGATTTTCACGGTAAGAAAACAGCCAATGGCTATATCTATAATATGTACGGCGTGTCTGCCGCGCACAAGACATTGCCGCTGGGCACACAAGTTCGTGTGACCAATCTTGAGAATGGCCGGAGCGTGGTCCTGATGATCAATGATCGCGGCCCCTTCGTACATGGCCGAGTGCTTGATCTTTCCTTCGGCGCAGCCCAAAAGCTGGGAACTGTGGAGCGCGGGGTCGCAAAGGTGCGAATCACGGCCATCGGATCGCTGCCCACAGCAAAAACAGCGTCCAAGGCGTCCGCCCCAACCACAGCCATCAAATATTATCATGTCCGGGTCGGCGCTTTTTCCGACCGGGATAATGCCGAGCGCACACACAGGCGGCTTGTTGCAAGTGGGTATACCGACGCCAATATTCGCACGGTGAATCGGAATGGACGGAAGCTCCACATCGTTCAGGC